>CADBNA010000468.1 GCA_902795835.1 uncultured Lachnospiraceae bacterium
ATTCAGGTGGAGACTGTCAACATCCGCGACTTTGCCACGCGCAGCAGCATGCGGATCGATGACTATCCCTATGGAGGCGGAGCCGGCATCGTCATGGAGCCGGAACCGGTTTACCAGGCGGTCAGAAGTGTAGAGGATAAACTCGGGCACCGGCCGCGCGTGATTTATCTGACCCCGCAGGCACGCGTACTGGATCAGACAAAAGTGGAGGAGCTGGCCCGGGAGCAGGAGCTGATCCTTCTCTGCGGCCACTACGAGGGAATCGACGAAAGAGTTCTCGAAGAGGTTGTGACAGACTACATTTCAATCGGAGATTATGTTCTGACCGGCGGAGAACTGGGGGCTGCGGTCATTATCGACGCTGTTTCCCGTTTCATTCCCGGTGTGCTGAACAATGATGAATCCACACAGTTTGAGTCCTTTCAGGACAACCTGCTGGAGTATCCGCATTACACGAGACCGGAGGAGTGGCATGGCCGCCGCGTTCCGGAGGTGCTGCTGTCCGGCAACCACGAAAAAATAGAAGAATGGCGGCATGAACAGTCTCTGATCCGGACCAGAGAGAGAAGGCCGGAGCTTCTGGAGAAGAACTTTGCCGTCACGGGAATCTGGTACGGAACGGACAGGGCCAGGGAAACCGCGCAGAGCCTTACCGTACAGCTTTCCAGGTATGGGACGGTTCTGGATTACGGGAGAAAAAAGCTGCAGAAGATGCACCGCAGCTTCGGGCCGCAGGATCTGCTGATTCTGGTGCTTCCGAAGGGGGAGCAGGAAAAAGGGGAGATACCGGAAGAACCTGTATCTGCCGGGAATCAGATAGGACAGGCAGAGCAGGAGAGCCTGCAGAATTCTGAGGAACCTGCATCTGACGAGAGACAGATGGAGCGGACAGGCCAGGAAAAAACAGCCGGACAATCGGGAGATGACATCAGCTTTCGGGAGCGCTTCCGCAACCTGAGAGGAGAGTCGACGCCGGCTGTCGTTCTGTACGAAGACGACGAGACACTGCGGCAGGAAGCCGTGCGGTATTTGTGGGACAACGGCTTTGCCGTGATAGAAGAAGTGCCCTGTCAGGAGGAATTTCGGACGCCGGAGGGCTGTTCCGGGCTTTCCCTGAAAATCCGAAAGAAGCTCTTGCAATAGAGATTCTGATAGTGTATAATCATACAGTCTGTGAGCAGAAGCTTGCAGTGATGTTCCGCTGTCACGTTTATCGGTGAGTATGAGCATCCTGATTGAATAGAAAAAGGAGAGATAGACGAGATGAATGAGATTATCCGCAAAATCGAAGAAGAACAGCTGAAAACGGAAGTCACGGATTTCCGTGTCGGCGACACCATCAAGGTGTACGGCCGGATCAAGGAAGGCAACCGTGAGAGAATTCAGGTTTTTGAAGGTGTTGTCCTGAAGAGACAGGGCGGCGGATGCCGCGAGACCTTTACCGTCCGCAAGACATCCAACGGCATCGGCGTCGAGAAGACATGGCCGCTGCACTCACCGAATGTTGAGAAGATCGAGGTTGTCCGCCGCGGTAAAGTCAGACGCGCGAAACTGCATTACCTGAGAGAGCGTGTCGGCAAGGCTGCCAAGGTCAAAGCCATCGTCCGGTAATCCATGTTTATTTCGAGAGGGCTGTCAGACAGCCCTCTTTTGTATAGGAGAAAAGGATTTCTGTGCAGCTTTTGTTACATTGATTCCACAGAGGATACCTTGCTATGGAACAGAGAGACGATCTTCTGATAGATGATGAAGTATTAATTGTAGATGAATCCGTAAAGCCTCCGGAACCTGAGAAAGAAAGCCGGAAGGCCAGGAGAAAGCGATTTCGCGCAATTGCCAGACACCGCGCCCGCATGCGGGTATGGGAACTGGCTCACCCGGTGCGTGCCGCGTGGAAACGTATCCTGATCTGGGCCGTGGAGATTGCGGCCGTGCTGGTGCTGGCCTATGGCCTGTCCTGGTTTTTCTGCCGGACAATCCAGGTGCAGGAAAGCTCCATGCAGCCCGGCATTTCCGCCGGCGACGTTTTTCTGGTCAATACCGCGTCCTATGCCATCGGAAGCCCGGCCAGAGGCGATGTCATCGTTTTCCGAAACAGACGGGAGACCGGCGCTAATATGCATGTGAAGAGGATCATCGGCCTCCCCGGTGAGATCATCCAGATCGTGGACGGTCATGTGTACATAGACGGCGAGCCCCTGAAGGGGGATGACAGATATCCGGAGATTGTCGATGCCGGACTGGCAGCGGAGCAGATCGAGCTGGACTACAACGAGTATTTTGTGCTGGGAGACAACCGCAACGGCTCCGAGGACAGCAGATACAGTACAATCGGCAATATCCGGGAAGATGATATTATCGGAAAAGTATGGATGCGGATCCGGCCCTTTACAAAGATCCGGCTGGTCAGATAGGGCAGGTGCAGGCAGGTACGCGAAATGAGACAGCCCAAAAGATACAGCTGCCGTCTGCAAGATACGTGACGCAGGCTGAGGCAAGACAGAAACAACCGGCTGAAGCAAGACAAGAAACAACCGGCTGAGGCAAGACAGAAACAACCGGCTGAGGCAAGACAGAAACAACCGGCTGAGGCAAGACAGAAATAGCCGGCGGCA
>CADBNA010000469.1 GCA_902795835.1 uncultured Lachnospiraceae bacterium
GATATTGTGCGGGCATGGAATGGCGAACCGCTCCCGGAGGATACCTACTGTACATATCTGCACCTTGAAGAACAGCTGCGGTCAGGAAAAAAATACAGGGAAGACCGGGCTTATTTTGAAAAGGCCTATGGGCAGGATGACTGGTGTATCAATCTTATCCCGGATGTAAAAGCCAGACCGGCAGGCAGGACTTTTCTGCCCCTGAAGCAGAAAGTTCAGCCGGAAAAGATGAAATCTTTTGAAGATACACAGCATATTTCCAGGAATCTGCTGTTTACTGCCGTCGGCCTTCTGGGAGTGGCGGTCATGGAGAAAAAGGACAGAGTCATGGCTGACTGGATTTTCCATGACAGAACGGATGATGTCCGCAAAAACGCCTTCGGCTGTCTTTTCCGTTACATCACCGTCGGGCTGGAGCTCAGAGAAGAGATGACACTCCGGGAGTTTTTCCGTATCCTCACCGACAGATCCAATGACAGCCTTGCGCACTGCTCCTATGAGTGGAGTCTGACGAGGGATAATGTGTTCGAGCATGATATGATGATCGTTTGCTATGAGACGGCAGATATCATGAGCACCCGCGGCATTGAATCCATCGGGGGAACCAGACTGGACGTAAAGAGCAGCGCCCCGATCAATTCCAGAAGCCTGGCATGTCAGATTATAGAGAGGCCGGACGGCATTACACCGTACCTGATGTTTAATCAGGCGATCTACTCAGAGGAAAAGATCAGCCGCGCAGTAGATGTCTTCTCCGGCCTGCTGGATCTGATTATGCAGGCAGAAGATCTCGACCGGATCAGAATCTCACAGCTTGCAGACCTTGACTGGTAAAAGGGGACGGTTCCTTTCGGCTCATCAGTCGCTAATGCGACGGTCCTCAGGGCGGTTAACACCGCCAGAATGAACCCTTAGGAACCGTCCCCTGTACAGCTCTCTACCCAGTCAATGAAATTGTCTGTGCTATTTCCGCTGCTTTCTGCCTTGGTATGCCCCTGGCCCCAGACTGTTTCAAAGTCCACAGATTCGACCGTATCATATTTTTCAAGTGCCAGCGCCAGGTTCATCTCTGTCGAAAGCGCACAATCACCCTGTTCGATTCCTGTCCGAATCCTCCAGTACTTTGCGACAGTACTTGTTTCATATCCTTCTTCGCTTTCCAACAGGTAGTATAGCGGTGTGTACATGGCTAGACGTACATTCACTGTGTTTCCAATACTGTCTGTCTCATTCAGGTCTTCCGCATATGCATCTGCATACGAACTGTCCAGCTCATCGAGGACTGCTGCAAGTGTGCCGTCAAAATGCGCGCCGTCTCCATCGCCGTATCCGAACAGTGTGTTCTCACCCTGACCTGCATCCAGCTGATCAAACGCTCCCAGACTTTTTGAAGCATTTTTGCAGGCTTTCAAAACTAATTGAGACGGTTATAACCCTTGAACCTTAAATGCACATTGGAAAACAGTACTTTTACTGTGCCTGGCCGAGCATCACATTCTTACGGCAGCTGAAAGCCTTCTTTTTCAAGCAGTTCAAAAATAAACAGAAGATGAATCCTTTCATTTTTGTCATGCAGATTAATGCCGGATATCTCGCGGATTCTTTTGAGCTGGTAAACAAAAGTTGAGCGCTGCATATAAAGTTTGCGGACAGCCTGTGTCATGCTCATATTCTGCTCAAGATATATTTGCAGGGAGCGGGTGTACTGACGATTGTGTAGATGGTCGTACTCGATCAGTTTTGCCAGACTGTCGGGAATGACGGAGGTGATGCTGGACTGGCCAAGGGCATTGTGCAGCAGGTGCCGGTACGCGTAATTCTCATAGCGGTAACTCCACAGCGTCGGATCGAACCGGCTCCCCAGAAGAAGGGCCGTTTCTGCCTGACTGTAATAGTCCGCCAGTAGCCAGAGGTCAGAAAAAGTGCGGCTGATACCGGCCTTCAGAAGATACTCCCGAAGCAGATAAACCAGGTGTGACAGGATTGTCTCCCGGTCTGCCGTAGCCAGAGTCAGGTTTACCAGAAGAAAGATATGGGACTCCCGGATGATGGCAGTGCTGTGTGAAAAAAGCGATTCCAGTTTGGTACAGAAGGTTGTCACAGTGCTGATGGCTTTATCGTATTCACTGACAGGAATCAGGGCACAGAAGTACTGATTGTCTGTTTTCCACCCAAAGTGCCGCAGGACATCCGCAAGCTGTGTATCACTGACCGGAAGACGCTCAATCAGTCTGCCTATCTGATCATCAAAGCCTTTGGGGTGATTATTCATGTTGATGCCGCGACGCTCAATAACGATACGGACGATTTCAGCCAGATGACGCAGGATGGCATAATCGCTTGGCTGGATCGGCCGTGTTACTTCGCAGATCATGAGACGGGCAATGTAGATATCGTTTGAACGGATATTGTCGTACAGAATCCGGTATCCCCAAAACTCGTCCGGAAATATTTCCGGATTCACGGCGTCGATCGTGTGAAGAAAGTCCGGATTCAGCCGCAGACCTTCGATTTCTTCATCTGTGAGAAACTCCATTTCTTTTGTGTCTGCAAATAATTGAAAATCTCCCTGTTTCTTGCTTTCGCTGAAGAAAATGATTTGCAGGCCCGCTGAGTACAGGCAAATGGGATTGTTCACAAAGGGAAATGTAATATCGCCAAACTCCCTCAGATCGGCCTCTCTGCCCAGCAATTCATACAGATCTCTGTCCCACTTCTGAAATATGCGGAAGATTTCCTGAACAGAATACAATAATACTTCCGGGCGGATTTCATCTGAAAGCCCGAGATACTCCAAATCGGAGCGATCCGGGCAGTTGTTGTCAAAGTCGCATATCAGAAAAGCACCCTCTTGAAGCCGGTCCACGTTCTCACACCAGGACTGTGCGTCCATAATATACAGATAAGCCGGATCAGTCTGTATGGAAGGGACATAAATGAGGGCCCCTTCAAATGTACCGGTGTGTTTTTCGGTGTGAATGGAAGAGAATACAATTTTTTCGTGGAGATAGTCGCGGAAAAAATACAGGTTTAATTTCATACTGACACCATTTCGCACATTTTGTACGAATCAGATAAAAAAATATACGCAGTTTTCCAGATAGGAAAGAATCAGGCGCTGTGTTACAATCTCAATACTACCAGAAACTCTGTAGATTTCAAACAATCCTTTACAATTTTTCGTCTGGTGAATTTGCACGAAAAGGAAAGAGAAGACGCAGAAATGTCGAATGAAGTATGGGCGGGAATTCCCCTGGCAATCCTGATCATCGGAGCTCTGATTACTAGGCGCATTATCGAACCGGCTGTTATTTCTTCTGTGGTTTCTGTACTCATGGAATACAGGACAGGGTTTGTTGCCGGTTATGTAGAGAAAATGTATCAGGTTCTTTCCGACCCTTCTTTTCAGCTTCTGGTCATTGTAGCGGCTGGTTTCGCCGGGCTGTCGGCCTTGCTCGAAAAATCAGGGGCGATGCTTGGCTTCAGGGGAATTCTGGAAAAGCTGTGTACGACAAAGAAGAAAACCGTTTTTTTCACCTGGCTTCTCGGCGGCATCATCTTTATTGATGATTACCTGAATGCGCTGGCTGTTTCTGCTGCCATGAAGGGGATTTCGGATGAAAAAAGGATTCCGCGGGAACATCTGGCCTACACGGTCAATTGCATGGGCGCATGTGTCTGTGTAATGCTTCCTTTTTCGAGCTGGGCAGCTTTTGCGATGGGCTGCGCCTCCGAACAGGGGCTTGCGGCTGCGGATTATATACATGCAATCCCATTTATGTTTTACCCGATCTGTGCCATAGCGATTTGCCTGCTTCTGGCTTTTGAGAAGTTTCCCATGATCGGTGAGCTGAAAAAAGCGTACGCGAGAGTCCGTGGCGGCGGGCCGCTTCTGGACAAAGCCGCATCAGACATAATGAAACCAGAAGATGAGATTCACGAGTCCAGCCCGCTGTTTTTTCTGGTGCCGATGGCTGCGCTGATTGCCGGAATGCTTCTGGGAGGACAGGATATCGTAGTCGGGCTGCTAGCAGCGCTGCTTTGTCTTCTGATCCTGCTTTCAGCCCGCTCTAAGATGGGACTGCATCAGTTTTTTGATGTTTTTTTGCAGGGAGCGTCTGTTATGATGCCGATGCTGATTACAATATTCGTGACATTTATTATGGAAGCTGCAATTGATGAGATGGGATTCATCGGATTTCTCACAGGCCTGATCAGCCGTACCATTCCGGCATGGCTGATCCCTGTTACCGCATTTGTCATTGTAGGCACTATTACCTTTTTTGCCGCTTCCTTCTGGGCCCTTATCGTAATTGCATTTCCGATTTTTCTTCCCATGGCGCTGGCTGTCGGTGTGAATCCGTCACTGGTAATCGGCGCAGTGATGTCTGGGGCGGCACTTGGAAGCCAGGCATGTCTGTATTCGGATGCAATTTTTATGGTGGCTGCAGGGACAGAGGTTCCGAACGACACACAGTTCCGGACTGTACTGCCATATGTATTGACCGGAGCTGCTGTCGCAGCAGCGCTGTTTGTTTTGGCCGGGATTTTTCTTTGATGACGGATAAAAAGCACGGAGTGCCTGCTGAAAGCCGGAATAAATAGAGGGAGTAATTCGATATGGAGGAGATAAAATGCTGACAAGAAAACAGAATCTGAAAGAGACCATGCAGGGCGGTCATCCTGACCGGTTTGTCAATCAGTACGAATTCATGGAAGTGCTGCTGTCGGATCCGTTCAATCTGGTGGATCCATATCCGGAATACGGCCAGCACAACGTGAAGAACGGATGGGGGGTCACTCTTTCCTGGCCGGAAGGAACGCCCGGTCCCTTTCCCGTTCACGATGATGCGCACAAGCTGCTGAAGGATATCACCGAATGGCGTGAAAAGGTAAAAGCGCCAAACCTCCTGTTTCCTGATGAGATGTGGGAGACCGCGTGCAAAGAAGCAGAGGCAGTGGACCGGAATGACCGCTATGTTGCACCGATGGTTGCGCCGGGTATTTTTGAAAAGCTGCACTATTTCATGGGCATGGAAGATTCCATGATTAATTTTTATGAAGAACCTGAAGAGATGGCGGACCTGATCCGATACATCACTGACTGGGAACTGCAGTATGCGGAAACTCTCTGTGAAAAACTCCATCCGGATGCACTGTTCCATCATGATGACTGGGGCAGTCAGATCTCGACTTTTATCTCACCGGATATGTTTGAAGAATTTTTCCTGGAACCGTATAAACAGATCTACGGATATTACAAATCGCATGGTGTAGAACTGATTGTGCATCATTCGGATTCCTATGCCGCTACGCTGGTACCCTATATGATTGAAATGGGTATTGATATCTGGCAGGGCGTGATGACCACAAACAATATACCGGAACTGATCAGTAAATACGGCGGACAGATTACATTCATGGGAGGAATCGACAGCGCCAAGGTAGATTATCCCGGCTGGTCCCGCGAAGTTGTTGCAAAAGAGGTTAGAAAGGCCTGTGAAGCATGCGGGACAAAGTTTTTTATCCCCAGTGCTTCCCAGGGGCTGGCAATGTCGACTTTTGAAGGTGTATATGAAGCCCTTTCCGAAGAAATCGACCAGATGAGCAAAGAGATGTTCCGGTAAGAAGAAGAAAAAAACAAATCTCAAAACAATTCATGAGTGAGGAGGAGCAAAATGAAAGCAGAAAACATGTCAAAAGTCCGGCTGGCACTTGCACTTGCCGCACTGTTCCTGTCGACAAGCTGCACAATGGGAGATATGGTTGTAGTCCCCATTTTTGCCAATCTGTTTGAGGTGTTTCCGCAGACAGCCATCGTAAACGGAATTATCAGCTGGCCTTCCATCGTAGGTCTGTTTTTCTGCCTGATCGGTGGTTATCTTACAGATAAAATGGACAAAAAATGGCTGATGGTAATCGGATTTGCACTTTATACAGCAACTTCCGTTTTCGGGTGTGCAATTGAGAATGTGTACTACATCGCAGCCTGTCGCTGCCTCGCAACCGGCGCGGGCTGGGGACTGACCAGCTCTGCGGCATTTGCCATTATCGCAGACCTGTACGAAGATGAAAACAAGCGCGGAACAGTCAATGGCTGGTACAATGCCTCTATGGCGCTGATGGGAGCTGCCCTGAGCTTTATCGGCGGTCTGCTTGCAGTTTCCGCATGGCAGAATGCGTTTAAGGCATACTGGCTGAACCTGCCGATCCTTATCATGCTGATCGTTTTCCTTCCGGCCATGCCGCCCAGAAAAGATGTTTCTGCGGAGACAAAGACTTCCGGGAAGACTTCCGGGAAAGATCTGACCGGTTGGTACAAACCGCTGATTCCGATCATCATTCAGGTGCTTGTTGTGGCATCTTGCTACTATGTAATTGCCTATATGATCTCTGTATATGTGGCAGACGCGGGGATCGGCAATGAAGCGTTCTCCGGCACACTGGCTTCCGTTGGAACTATTTTCTCCTTCCTTGCCAACCTTGTATTCGGACTGTATTACGCGAAACTCAAGAAGGCGACAGGCCTTCCTTCTTTCCTTGCATTGGGCGTCTGCTTCCTGCTGATGGGATTCATTCCGACCAAGGCGATATCTCTCGTCTGCTGTGCAGTCATGGGAGGATTTTGGGGAATCTTCTATTCCTTCTTCTACACAGAAACCACCGTTGTGGTTCCGGAAGAAAAGCAGGGCACGGCAATTGGCATTGTAAACGCTGTCAATGGCCTGTGCATGGTTGTCTGCACATACGGTGTAACTGCTCTGGAAGGCGCCATGAAAACAACCAGCATCGTGCCGCTGTTCCCGATTTTCGGAGCGCTTTGTCTGGTGATTGCAGTATACTCCTTTATCCTTGTGGCAAGGGCAAGGAAAGCCGTCTGATCTGTGGGGGACGGTTCCTAAGGTGTCATTTTGCGGAACCGGAAACTATGTTTCGCTGGCTCCGTGCCCGGCTTCTGCAGCAGCGGGTTTAGAGAAATCCAAATAAGTAAAGACTACAGGCCCCGATAACTCCGGGGCCTTGTTTTTTTTCGGGGAGCCAGGAGACACATTCCTGTGACTATTGTATAAGGACGACAATGAGAACTGTCTCCCATACTTCCTGGTGAGCCCTGAGGAACCTTCCCCCGAAAGGCTGCCGCAAAGGGAAATTGCGAAAGGAAGGCCCGGATGGTATAATTCTTATCACTGACAGAACAATAGCCGGAACAGGAGAAGTCAGCAGATGAATATTCTGACTATGGAAGCAATTCAAAAAGCGGCTGGCAGCACAATGCTGTTCCGGGATGTGACTCTCGGAATAGAGAACCATGACAAGATCGGCGTGGTCGGCATAAACGGAACGGGAAAATCAACGCTTCTGGCAGTGGCCGGGGGAATGACCGAACCGGATGCAGGCACTGTTACCCGGCGGTCCGGACTGCGCATCTCCTATCTGCCCCAGGACCCGGTATTCCGGCCGGACATGACCGTCCTTGAAAATGTGGCCTTCGCCATCCGGCAGGACCAGGAATACTGGAACGTCGAAGGAGAAGCCAGGGCGGTCCTGCTGCGTCTGGACATTCCCGATCCGGACTGTCTGCCGGGCGTTCTTTCCGGAGGACAGAAGAAAAGGGCTGCGCTGGCCGCGGCGCTGCTGACGCCCAGTGATCTTCTGATCCTGGACGAACCGACCAATCATCTGGACCACGACATGATCGAATGGCTGGAGGAAAGGCTGCGGAACTATAAAGGCGCCCTTCTCATGGTGACTCATGACAGGTATTTTCTGGATGAAGTGACATCGGTGATCTGGGAGATCGACAGGACGCGGGTATACAGCTATCCCGGAAATTATGAAAAATATCTGGAGATGAAGCAGACGCGCCTGGATTTTGCTCTGGCGGCCGAGCGCCGTATGGCTGCCATATACAAACAGGACCTTGCCTGGATGATGCGGGGGGCCCGGGCGAGATCAACCAAGCAGAAGGCTCATATTCGGCGCTTTGAGGAACTGCGGGACCGGGAAAAGATCGTGGAGGACAGAAATGTTGTACTGGCTTCCCTGCCGTCGAGGATGGGCAATACGACCATAGAGCTGGAAGACTTGTCCAAGCAATATGGAGACAAAGTTCTTTTCCGGAACTTTACCTATACCTTCTTGAAGCATGACCGGATCGGGATCATCGGGCCTAACGGGTGCGGAAAATCCACACTGCTGAAGATCCTGATGGGTGAAGTGGAAGCGGATACCGGCCGTGTGACCATTGGCCAGACCATCCGGATCGGATATTTCAGACAGGAGAATGAAGACCTTCCGGAGAAAGACCGTGTGATCGACTACGTTAGAGAAACGGCGGAGTATATACGGACGCCCGACGGCACGGTTTCGGCATCTTCTATGTGTGAACGCTTCCTGTTTGACGCAGATAAGCAGTATGCTCCGGTCGGCAAGCTGTCCGGAGGTGAAAAAAGACGACTGTATCTCCTTCACATCCTGATGGAGTCTCCCAATGTTCTGATCCTGGATGAGCCCACCAACGACCTGGACATCCCCACCCTGCAGGTTCTGGAAGATTATCTGGATCATTTTGCCGGTATCGTGATCGCTGTTTCCCATGACCGTTATTTCCTGGACCGTGTGGTGAACCGGATTTTCAGCTTTGAGGGTGACGGGACGATTCATCAGAGCGAAGGCGGTTTTGAAGAATACCGGGAGCGCCGCCTTGCGGACAATGCCGGAAGGGAAAAGCCGGTAAGAGGAAAGCCGGAAGGAGAAAAGACACCCGGCAGGGAGAAAAACCGGCCTGCCCGGCCAAAGAAAAAGCTTAGCTTTTCCGAACAGAGGGAGTATGAGACGCTGGAGAGCACCATCGACGAGCTCACGGCCTTATCTGCGAAACTGGAGCAGCAGATGCTGGAAGCTGCGTCAGATTATGTCCGCCTGCGGGAACTGAATGAGAAAAAAGAAGCGGCAGACAGTGAACTGGATGAGAAGATCGAAAGATTTCTGGAACTGCAGGACTTGGTGGATTCGTTCGGGTGAGCCCTTGGGGACGGTTCCCTAGCGTTCAGATGAACGCTAGGGAACCGTCCCCAAGGGCTCACCCAATGGTTCAAACACAAGAATTCAAAAAAACCCCCGGAGGCATCCGGGGGTTTTCAATTTCGAATACGCGCAGAATCGCGGAATTAACGGAAAATCAGGGCATGCAGCGAAAAATGAGATCAGAATGATTTTGCATTATTTTGAAAGAAAGGAAGAAATGCTTTCCGTATAATAAATACAACAGAACAGGGATGTATGGCAGAGTTGAAAATGATCAGTTAATGGAGGTGTTTCATGGGTATTAAAATATGCGGTGCGCCATGCTGCTGGGGTGTTGATGATGTTACCAATCCGAATTTGCCGACATATCAGCGTGTTCTTGCTGAGGCTCATGAAGCCGGATACAGGGCCATTGAGCTGGGGCCGAACGGATGGATCCCGACAGATGACATTGAGGGTGTTACTGAAGAACTGAATAAGAACGGTCTTTCTATTGTCGCCGGTACAGTCTTTGATGACTGCCTGAGCAATGACAATTATGAGAAGCTGCAGAAACAGGTGCATGGCATTTGTCAGCTGATCACGAAGCTTCCCCCGCTTCCGACAGAGAAAGGCCAGCGCTGGCCGACGCCATATCTGACGGTCATGGACTGGGGCCATGATGAACGTGATTATGCGGCGGGACATTCTGACCGTGCGCCGCGGCTGGACGACGCGGGATGGGCTCAGCTGACAGGGCATTTCAGGGGGCTGTGTGAGATCGCAAACAGTTACGGGGTACGTCCGGTGCTGCATCCACACTGCGGCGGATATGTTGAGTTTGCAGATGAGATCGACCGTCTGGCGGAAACAATTCCGAATGAGGTCGCGGGCTTTGTCCTGGACACGGGTCATCTGGAATATGCCCACATGGATCCTGTAGAATGGCTGCGCAAGTATAAAGACCGTCTTGATTATGTGCATTTCAAAGACATTGACCAGAAGGTCTACGATGAGGTCATGGGCGAGCACATTCGTTTCTTTGAGGGCTGCGCAAAAGGCTCCATGTGTCCGATCGGAAAAGGCAAACTGGATTACAAAGCGATAGCAGATGTACTGGCAGAGATCAACTACAACGGCTATATCACTATTGAACAGGAATGTGATCCCCGCAATGTCGACAAGAGTCTCGAAAATGTGAAAGCGAGTGTCGATTATCTGAAAGGCATCGGCTACGATATCTGACCGGCAGGATTAAAAAGCAAACAGGGAACGATTATTCTATTCATTTCTATTCATTTTTCAGGAGGAATAACAATGATTAACGGATCCAAAGTTCTTGATCATCCGATTCGATGGGCAATGGTAGGAGGCGGAAAGGGCAGCCAGATCGGTTATATTCACCGTTCCGCAGCACTTCGTGACAATAATTTCCAGCTGGTTGCAGGCGCTTTTGATATCAACCCCGAGCGCGGCATGGAATTCGCCCGTGAGCTCGGCATTGAAGAGGACCGATGCTATCCGGATTATAAGACCATGTTTGAAAAAGAGTCTCAGAGAGAAGACGGCATCGAAGCCGTTTCCATCGCGACGCCAAACGGCCTTCACTATGCGGTCACGAAGGCCGCGCTTGAGGCAGGCATACATGTCGTCTGCGAGAAGCCGCTCTGTTTTACAAGTGAAGAGGCCAGGGAACTGGTCGAACTGTCAGAGAGCAAGAACCTTGTCGTTGGCGTCACCTATGGATACTCCGGGCATCAGATGATCCAGCAGGCCCGACAGATGATCAAAAACGGAGAAATCGGCGATGTCCGTGTCATCAACATGAGCTTCTGTTTCGGAGGATACAATACAAAAATCGAGGAGACCAATGAAGCAGCCAGATGGCGTTTCGACCCGTCCAAAGCCGGTCCGGCATTTATCCTCGGTGATGTCGGAACACATCCTCTCTTTCTGATTGAGGCAATGATACCCGGACTCTCGATCAAAAACCTGATGTGCACAAGGAAGTCCTTTGTAGAGGGGCGCCAGCTCGAGGACAATGCGTTTACGATCATGAACCTCAAGGGCAATGCGTATGTCCAGGACGACGCAGAAGTGTATTGCTGGTCCAGCTGTATCAACAGCGGTGCCCGCCACTATCATAAAGTCCGGATCGTCGGCTCCAAAGCGTCCCTTGAGTGGGATGATGAGCGTCCGAATCAGCTGATTATGGATGTGGATGGAGAACCGATGCGCGTATATGACAGGGGCATGAGCTATCTGTACCCGGAAGCAAAGGTAGAAGACCGCATTGGCGGCGGACATGCAGAAGGCCTGTTTGAGTCCTGGTCAAACCTGTACAGGAGATTTGCCATGGCGATGGGCGGAGCGGACTGTGAAGCGGAATATGGTGATTTCTGGTATCCGGATGTCAAGGCCGGACTGACAGGCGTCAGGTGGATTGAAAAGTGCGTAGAATCCGCAGATAATGGATGCAAGTGGGTGGACTGGGACTGAACTCAGTTCTCTCTCAACTGATCTTCAAATCTTTCTCAGATTAAGGGATCTGACCGGAAGAACCGGTCAGATCTTTTTATTCTTGGATGAAATTACATAATTCATCCGGAATTGTTTCGGAGGCATTCCGACATATTTTGTGAACTGCGCGTTAAAATAACTCTGTGTTTCATAACCGACCCGGAAAGCAATTTCCGTGATCGGAAGATCTGTAGAGATAAGAAGTGTCTGTGCTTCTCCGATCCTTCGGCGAAGCAGGTACTGGATCGGGGAATAGCCGGTCATGTTCTTAAACAGACGGGAAGCATACCAGGGGCTTATGCGGAGGTCTTTTCCGATTGTTTCCAGAGAGAGAGGCTCCATATAATGCTCATCAATATAAGCTTTGATCCTGTGGCTCATGGCGGAAGGCTCATTCTCATCATTTGAAGGCTGCAGGTCAGGGCATGCGGTGTCAGCCTGAATGACATTCATCACCTTATCTATCAGTGCGTACATCAGATGATCACAGAAGCGTTCTGCATTTGGTTCGCCGGATACCAGAGCTGAAAAGATCATTTCATTGATCGTGCGGATATCTTCAAACCGGTCGCCGGTATGAAAGACATATCCCTTTTTGCTTGAACAGAACGCGTTTTCCGGCAGACCGGGCAGGGAGAGGTTCCTGATTCCGGCACAGTAGAAGCCGATCTGCTCCTTGCGGTCTGTATATTCATCGTGAACAACACCGCTGTTATAAACGAGCAGGTCTCCGGTTTTTACATGCACGATTTTGTTATCGACCAGATAGTCGCTTTCACCGTTGTAGATCAGAACCATCTCCGCCACATCTTTATGTGCGTGCATCACACGCGTATGAAGATGGCTGAGTTCTGGCGTGATTTTACACATATAGCACAATGCCGGCGCCGTGCCGGGCGAAAAAAGAGGCTCATACGTTTTTTTGACATAGCATTGGGCATCGATACGTTCATAGATCATGAAGCCGCCTCCTTTTCCTCGCAGTATTCTCCAGAAGACTGTTTTCTGAATCACCGGCATGAACAGCCTGCGAATTCATTATAGCAGAACCGTCCCCAAATGAGAGGAGTGAATTGACAATGCGTCAAAATTGGTGGAAACTATGACTATGATGATTCTATGGTTACATAACATCAGAAGATTTAAAACATGGAAAAAAGCCGGAAGAGGTTTTTACAGAAATGAGGAAGCGGGGAAAAGAGGACAGAGGAAGTGGTCATTAGAAATGTAAAGGTGTTCACAGAAGACAGGCATTTCAAAGATGGAGACATCTGCATCCGTCAGGGAAGGTTTACAGATGCCGTACTTTCCGGAGAGGATGCAAATATCATAAACGGACAGGGGGCTTTTGCCATACCAGGGCTGATTGACATACATCTGCACGGCTGTATGGGCTATGATTTTTCTGATGGTACTTTTGAGGCCATCTCAGAGATCGCCGCCTATGAAGCACAGGCCGGAGTGACGGCAGTCATGCCTGCCGTTATGACGCTGCCGGCAGAAGAACTCCTGCGGATTCTGAGAATGGCAGCAGCGTACAGCAAGAAAAATAACCATGATCCTTTCAGAGCGGATCTGATCGGAATTAATATGGAAGGCCCTTTTATCAGCAGAGCAAAAAAAGGAGCCCAGGATCCGGCATACATCCGTTCATGCGACGCTGATCTCTGCCGGCAGTTCCTGAAGGCATCCGAAGGATTGGTCAGATGCGTGGGAATTGCTCCCGAAGAGAATGAAAATGCCATGGCATTCATCCGGGAAATGAAAGAGGATGTGACCATATCCCTGGCCCATACCAATGCGGATTATAAGACAGCCATGCAGGCTTTTCAGGCTGGAGCCTCCCATGCAGTACATCTGTTCAATGCCATGTCCGGCTTCACCCACCGTGAGCCTGGTGTGCCGGGCGCCGTATTTGACTGTGATCAAGTCACCGCGGAAATCATCTGCGACGGCATCCATATTCATCCGGCTGCTGTGCGGAGTACTTTAAAGATAATGGGCTCTGAACGCGTGATCTTTGTCAGCGACAGCATGCGGGCTGCAGGGTTGTCGGATGGTATCTACACTTTAGGCGGCCAGAAAGTCATGGTGACGGGGAGCCGGGCAGTTCTGGCATCGGACGGTGCTCTGGCCGGTTCAGTTGCCAATCTGATGGACTGTATGATAACTGCCGTTAAGAAAATGGGGATTACCCTGGAAACAGCTGTTGCCTGCTCAACAGAAAACCCGGCAAAAGCAGCCGGGGTGTATGATCTGTATGGATCCATTTCGCCGGGGAAAAGGGCGGATGTTGTTCTGCTGGATGAGGATCTGCACGTAATACTGGTACTCAAAGACGGTGTTATTATTAAGAACCGGCTGCCCGGTGAGCCAGAAGACCGGTGAGCCAGAAGATATGTCCCCTGACTCACCGAAGGGCTCTTTCC
>CADBNA010000470.1 GCA_902795835.1 uncultured Lachnospiraceae bacterium
GCCTTTACCGTACTGGATGCCCTGGGCTATCTCGATGAGATCCCGGTCTGTGTCGCCTATGAAATTGACGGAAAACAGACCCGCGAATTTCCGGTTACGGGTGAGCTGGAGAAGGCCAGACCGGTACTGGAGGTGCTCCCCGGCTGGAAGTGCGATATCCGCGGGATCCGGCGGTATGAGGACCTGCCGGAAAATGCCCGGCGGTATGTGGAATTTATTGAAAAACAGATCGGTTTCCCGATTACCATGGTATCCAACGGCCCCGGACGCGAAGATATCATTTACAGAAATTGAGAATAAAAGGGGGGCAGTTCGGAGCATGAGACGACGGCTGTTTTTCATGCCGCTGATAATCGGCTGCATCTGTCTGCTGTGGGGCTGCGGCTCCGGCGGAGACATGAGTATGCTGACGGCAGATGCCGGCGGAAGCATCACGGAAAAAATAATTGAACCGAAGGACGGGGATTTTTCATCGGAAGAGCTGGAACAGTATATTGCGGCTCAGATCGAGGCCTTTCAGGGAGGCACGGTAACCCTGGAATCCTGTAAGGTCGGCGCCACGGATGTGGAAATTGAACTGACATACGGGTCCTGGAAGGACTATGCGGATTTCAACCAGATCGTCTGCTTTATGGGAACCCTGTCAGAGGCGGATACGGCCGGTTATGACATCCGTCAGACCTGGCTGGACAAGTCGGGCAAGGCGGCCGGTCAGGATATTGTGCAGGAGCACGTGAAGGACTGGAATGTTCTCGTTCTCGGCGAACCGGTGCGCGTGAAGCTTCCGGGCAAGATCGTGTATGCAACGGATAATGTGAAGATCACGGGCAGGCGGACAGCGCGGATCGATTCGGTTATGGCGGACGGGAGTGCGCCGGGCAGTGATGCGGCAGCCGCGTCGGAGACGGAAGAGGATACCGTTTCGGCTTCCGGTGCCGCGTCGGGAACATCCCTGACAGAGACGCCCTCTGTGATCAACCGGTACGCATCGGTGGCGGACCGGTATGCATATATCATTTATAAGTAAGGGCGAAGCCCTGAAATAATACAGCAAGGAGTACAAAATCATGGAAAAAACAATGGAAAAGATCATCGCCCTCGCAAAATCCAGAGGCTTTGTGTATCCCGGTTCCGAGATCTACGGCGGCCTGGCCAACACCTGGGACTACGGCCCGCTGGGCGTGGAACTCAAGAACAATGTCAAAAAGGCCTGGTGGAAGAAATTTGTGCAGGATAACAAATATAATGTGGGAGTGGACTGCGCGATCCTCATGAACCCCCAGACATGGGTTGCCTCCGGACATCTGGGAAGCTTCTCCGATCCGCTGATGGACTGCCGCGAGTGCCATGAGCGCTTCCGCGCCGACAAGCTGATCGAGGATTTCTGTGCGGAAAAGGGCATCGAGCTGGAAAACAACAGCTGTGACGGCTGGTCACAGGAAAGGATGAAGGGATTCATCGATGAGCATGAGATCCCCTGCCCAACCTGCGGAAAACACAATTTTACGGATATCCGCCAGTTTAACCTGATGTTCAAGACCTTCCAGGGCGTCACGGAGGACGCCAAGAATACGGTATATCTCCGCCCGGAGACCGCACAGGGCATTTTCGTAAACTTCAAAAACGTCCAGCGCACATCCCGGAAAAAGATCCCGTTCGGCATCGGCCAGATCGGCAAGTCTTTCCGCAATGAGATCACGCCCGGCAACTTCACATTCCGCACGAGGGAATTTGAGCAGATGGAGCTGGCGTTCTTCTGCGAGCCCGATACGGCTCTGGAGTGGTTTGACTACTGGCGTTCCTTCTGCCGCGACTGGCTCCTGAACCTCGGCATGAAGGAAGAGGAGATGCGTCTCCGCGACCATTCGAAGGAAGAACTGAGCTTCTACAGCAAGGCAACTACGGATATCGAATTTCTGTTCCCGTTCGGATGGGGTGAACTGTGGGGCATCGCTGACCGCACCGATTATGACCTGGGACGTCACCAGGAAGTATCCGGCGAGGATATGTCCTATTTCGATGACACGCAGAACAGAAAATTTATTCCGTATGTCATCGAGCCGTCTCTCGGCGCGGACCGTGTCGTTCTGGCCTTCCTCTGCGCGGCGTATGACGAAGAAGTCCTGGATGCCGAAAAGAACGATGTCCGCACCGTGCTGCATTTCCATCCGGCACTTGCACCGGTCAAGGTAGCCGTCCTTCCGCTCTCGAAAAAGCTGAGCGAGGGCGCGGAAAAGATTTTTGACGAGCTGTCGTCAAAGTACAACTGTGAATTTGATGACCGCGGCAATATCGGCAAGAGATACCGCCGGCAGGATGAAATCGGTACGCCGTACTGTGTGACCTATGATTTTGACTCTGAAAATGACGGCTGTGTGACGATTCGTGAGAGAGATACCATGGAGCAGGTCCGGGTAAAGACAGAGGATCTGGAAGCATGGTTTGCCGAGAAATTCCGTTATTGAGGGAGAGGGATTTCCGGTATTATACAGGTGTAGTGGAAGAAAAGAGGTTTTGTGAATAGAAAAAACAGGTTTGTTTTTGTGCGGACTGCGGCAGCGGCAGTTCTGTCTGCCCTGCTTTTGTCCGGCTGTTCCCCTGAAGGGGGACTCTTCAGCGCAGATGACTATTATCTGGTAAACGGATCTTCCGTGGAGGAGGAATCAGACGTGGCGGAGGCGGACACTGCGGAATCTGCTGCAGAAGTGTCAGTTCCTGAAGAGGCTGAACGGGCAAGGATAGAGATTGCCGCGGAACCGATCGATTACGGGAAAGAATACAAGGATATCATGCAGACCGTGTGGGTGGCCTATTGGGACGGCCACATCGGGGAGGCGCTGGATATGTACGGGGGCGTTATAGAGAATATCTGCGTGTTTGCCGCCTCTTATGATCCGGACGGCAAGGTGTTCCTGCCTCCGGAACTCCTGACGCAGCTGGAGCTCATCCGCGAAAAAGCGGCCGGGCACTCCTGGAACATTTATCTGTCTGTGACAAACGATATCGTGGCATCCGGATGGTCTTCGGCGAAGAATGTCGATCTGCTGCATCATCTGCTGGACAGTCCGAAAGATGCCAAAAAGCACGCGGCCGCACTGGCCGCTCTGGCGGAAGAGAACGGGTTTGACGGGCTGGAGATTGATTTTGAGGCGATTCACGGCGATATCGAGCTGTGGAAATCTTTTCTGGTTTTTGAAGAAGCCCTGATCGAGGAGACCGGAAAGCGCTCCATGCCTCTGCGGATCGTTCTCGAGCCGGCCACCCCGACGGAACTGACCTTTCCCGAAGGCCCGGAATACGTGATGATGTGCTATGATCTGCACGGCTTCGGGACGGAGCCGGGCGCCAAGGCGGACCGGGATTTCCTGACCGGTCTGGTTCAGGATTTTGCTTCTGTTCCGGATCTTGGTTTCGCGCTGGCCAACGGCGGCTACGACTGGAATGTGGAAACGGGGTACGTGACCACCCTGTCTGAACAGAACGTTCAGAAGCTGCTGGCTGAACATGAATTTCACAAGGAACGGGGAGATACCAGCGGCGCTCTGCACGGCATCTACGAAGACGAGGACAAGGACAAGAGAGAGGTATGGTTTGCAGATGCCCAGACACTGCGGTTCTGGTACGACTGTCTCTCTGAGGCTGCCGGTCATCCGGTACGCTGCAGTCTGTGGAAGCTGTAAAGCTGGAATGATGAGGACCTGAACTAAAAAACGGGCTGTGCCGGAATCCTTAAGAGATACGGTACAGCCTTTGACATAAAGGGGGAATAGTGACGTGAAAAGTCTGAGAGAGCTTCTGTCCGGTTTTGAATGGGAGCTGGTCCGGGGGTCAGCCGACTGCATGATCAGCGGTGTGGCATATGATTCAAGAAAAGCAGAAGAAGGCTGCCTGTTTGTCTGTATGAAAGGGGCAGTGACGGACGGTCATGCCTATGCGGCCGACGTTGCCGCACGGGGTGCCGCCGCGATTCTGGTGCAGGATCCGGTTGATGTGCCGGAAAACGTGACGGTGATCCGCACGAAGGACACGCGGCTGGCTCTGGCTATGATCTCGCAGGTATGGTTTGATTACCCTGCCCGGAGACTGAAGACGATTGGAATCACCGGGACAAAGGGCAAGACGACAACCACGTATATGATCCAGTCTATTCTGGAGGCGGCCGGACACCGCACCGGACTGATCGGCACCATTGAGACCATGACCGGCAGACGATCCATTCCTTCCGAAAACACCACGCCGGAATCCTGGCTGATCCAGTCTTATTTCGCGGAAATGGCGGATGCCGGATGCGACAGCGTGGTCATGGAGGTGTCCTCTCAGGCGCTGATGATGAGCCGTGTGGCGGGGATCATGTTTGACTACGGGATCTTCACGAATATCTCTCCGGACCACATCGGGCCGAATGAGCACAGCAGCTTTGAAAACTATCTTGAGTGCAAAAAGCGTCTTCTGAAGAACTGCCGGATCGGAATCGTGAACCGGGACGATCCTCATTTCGAGGAAATTGTGGAAGGCTGCACCTGCAGCCTGGAGACCTACGGCTATTCCGAGCACGCGACATTGCGGGCTGAGAACGCCATGATGATCAGCAAGCCGGGATATCTGGGAATTCGCTACCATGCTTCCGGCCTGGAAAACATTCCGGTGGAAATTGATATTCCGGGCCGTTTTTCGGTGTACAATTCCCTCGCCGCAGTGGCTGTCTGCCACCATTTCGGCGTGACAGGAGACAGCATCATGGAGGCCCTGACGAAGGCACGGGTCAAAGGCAGGGTTGAGATGGTGCCGGTATCTGACCGGTTTACAATGATGATCGACTACGCGCACAATGCGATGGCGCTGGAGAGTCTGCTCTCCACACTGCGCGAATACCACCCGAACCGGCTGGTCTGCCTGTTCGGATGCGGCGGCAACCGGGATCGCTCCAGACGGTTTGAGATGGGAGAAGTATCCGGCCGCATGGCGGATCTGACGATCATCACATCGGATAATCCGCGGGATGAAGACCCGCAGGCAATTATCGAGGATATCAAGACCGGATTCTCGCGGACAAACGGAGAATACATAGAGATTCCGGACCGCAGGGAAGCCATTGCCTGGGCCATCCACCACGGGGAGCCCGGTGACATCATCGTACTTGCCGGCAAGGGACATGAGGACTATCAGATCATAAAAGGGAAAAAATATCCCATGGATGAGCGCGTGCTCATCCGGGAGATACTGGAGGCGGACAGAGCAGGTGAATGATGTCCGTATGCAGACAGAACAGGTGAGTGATGACCGTATGCAGGCGGAATATGCAGATGTCATTGTGGATATAACGCGGGAGAGCCTTGACCGCAGCTTTCAGTACCGGATCCCCCCTGAATTGTCGGGGCAGGTACAGGAAGGGACGGCTGTGCGGATTCCCTTTGGCAAGGGGACGCGGGAGACGGACGGTTATGTCGTCGGTCTGGGCAGCGAACCGAAAATCAGCCCGGAGCGCATCCGCCC
>CADBNA010000471.1 GCA_902795835.1 uncultured Lachnospiraceae bacterium
CCTTCTTCCCGGGCCTGCGTCTCACTCTTGATGTCGATCTTGAACTGCGTCAGATGCGCTGCGAGGCGGGCATTCTGTCCTTCTTTGCCGATTGCCAGGGACAGCTGGTAGTCCGGAACCACGACCAGCGCGGTCTTGTCATCGGGATCAGCCATAACCGCAATTACCTTTGCGGGTGAAAGCGCGTTTTCGATCAGGTATGCCTGATTCGCATCCCAGCTGATAATATCAATCTTTTCTCCGTCAAGTTCATCGACAATCATGTTGACGCGGGAACCGTTTACGCCTACGCAGGCGCCGACGGCATCCACATCTGGATCATTGCTCCAGACTGCGATCTTTGTGCGGGAGCCGGCTTCACGGGCAATCGCCTTGATTTCGATGATGCCTTCGCGGATCTCCGCCACTTCCTCTTCAAACAGCCGCTTGACCAGTTCCGGGTGTGTGCGGGAGACAAGGATCTTCGGTCCCTTCGGCGTATCACGGACCTCCAGTATATATACCTTGACCCTCTGTGTGGGGCGGAAGGTTTCGCCGCGGACCATCTCATTTTCTGTCAGGAGGGCGTCCGCCTTGCCCAGATTGATGCTTACATTTCTGCCTATATATCGCTGCACCACACCGGTGACAATGTCATGTTCTTTCTCATAGTACTGATTGTACAGCGACCGTCTTTCTTCCTCACGGAGCTTCTGCAGGATAACATTCTTCGCATTCTGCGTTGCGATCCGGCCAAACTGTTTGGAAGGAATCTCCACATTGACAAAATCTCCCACCTTCAGGGAAGGATCCGTCAGCAGGGCATCCTCCAGCGCAATCTCCAGTGCCGGATCCATGACATCCTCTCTTGTCGGAACAACCTCCCGGCTGGAAACGATATGATAATCGCAGGTTTCCGGATCAATCCGCACCGTAATATTCTCATTGTTGCCGAAATGATTCTTGCATGCCTGCATCAGGGACTGTTCAATCGCCTCCAGGATCACCCCTCTGCTGATGTTTTTCTCCTTCTCCAGAATGTTGATCGCATCGAGTAACTCTGTGTTCATCTTTTTTCCTTTTTCCTCCGGAACTCTTCTGTATCTGTCAAAAGTCAAATGCTAGTCTGATAAGGGCCAGGTCCTTCCTGTCAAAGCGCAGTTCCCGGCCTTCATCCGTCTCGATCGTGACGGTGTCGTCATCGTAGCTCTTCAGCACGCCGTAAAATTCCTTCTCATGCTCGACCGGGCGGAAGGTGCGGATCTCCAGCCGTTTTCCTACAGACCGGATATAATCCTTCTCTTTCTTCAGCGGCCTTCCCAGTCCGGGAGAACTGACCTCCAGAATATAGGCATCCGGGATATAATCCTCCTCATCCAGATGCTTTTCCAGCGCCCTGCTGACCAGTTCGCAGTCATCTACGGTAATGCCGCCCTCCTTGTCTATGTAGGCTCTCAGATACCACGTACCGGCTTCCCTGACATACTCCAGGTCAACCAGTTCAAATCCGGCCTCATCAAGGATCGGCTGCAGCAGCGCTTCTGTGCGGCTCTCAATTCCTTCCTTACGGCTGCCCATCTCTCTCCTTTGCTGCTGCGCGTATAAACGCAGCCCCTTCTCTACAATGCAAGAGAGCGGACCGGAAAGGCCCACTCTCTTATCATCAACGATTCATCAATCAGGATGATAACACGCCGCTCAGAAAAAAGCAACGTGTATTTCCATATTTTTGCAGTAAACAGCAAGGTTTATGCGGTTTTTCTGTTCCGCATCACAGCCTCTTCCGCTTTCAGGGAGAAAACGGCAGTTCCCAGCGGCGGGACCTTAATCCGGATGGAATTCGGTCTCTCGTCTGCTTCAACCGGCCGGGAAAGCTTCACGCGCGGATTCACGGCTCCGCTCCCGCCGTACCGCAGGGCATCGGAATTGAAGATCTCCTTGTACCGCCCGGGAAGCGGCACCCCAACCTGCAGATTGTCATACTCCACATTTGAAAAATTGCAGACTGTCAGCAGCAGGTCATTTGCCTGTTCCGATCTGCGGACAAAGACCAGCAGGCTCTTTTCCGTATCCAGGTTGCTGATCCACTCAAATCCCCCGTCAGATTCATCGGCGCAGAATAACGCAGGATGACTGGTATAAAGCTTCATCAGGTCCGGCATGAATTCCGGCAGATCCATCCCCATGTAAAACAGTTTCTTCCCGGGATGGGCAGTCAGATAGGACAGCGTCAGCCGCAGATTGGCCAGCTTCAGGCTGTCCTTTGATCCGGGCATCATCTTCTTTATGGCTTCCGGACTGTTCCCCGCCTCACGGTGGGAAAGAGCCAGCATGAAACGCTCAGCGTACATGTACACCATGCTGAATGTCAGGTCGTCCTGGTGGGAGCCCCGGAACAGCGGATCCAGCTGGATATAGCGCATATAATCATCCACACAGCCGTTATTCCATTTATAGTCGAAGCCCAGCCCGTCTTTTGCCGCAGGTCCTGTCACCGCCGGCCATCCGGACCGCTCTTCCGCAATGGTAATGACGCCGGGCAGTTCACTGTGTATGAGCGTATTCAGCCGGCGGATGAACTCCTCCGCCTCCAGATTCTCATTTCCCCCATACATATTTGCGATCCACTGTCCGTAGGATTTGCCGTAATCCAGATACAGCATGGAATCCAGTTCCGGCACGCGCAGACCGTCCAGATGGCATTTCTTCAGCCAGAACAGGGCGCTGGAGAGCAGGAAACTCACCACTTCCCTGCGGCCGTAATTGAATATGTGTGTGTTGAAGAACGGGTGCACGCCCTGTTTCGGATCCAGATGTTCATACAGGCAGGTCCCGTCGAAGGCAGACATGAAGTCATCTCCCCTCGCAAAAAAGCCCGGCTGCCAGTCCATCAGCACCCCGATTCCCGCCCTGTGAAGCATGTCCACCAGGAAACAGAAATCCTGAAGGGTGCCGTACCGGGATGTCGGCGCAAAAAAGCCGCTGCTTCCGAAGCCGTGCGATTCATCCAGCGGATACTCTGCCAGCGGGAGAAATTCCACGTGCGTGTAGCCGTTTCTGACCAGGTGCTCCCGGAGCACGGGAGCTGCCGACCGGAACGTCACGGCAGGAGATCCTGCCGGCACCTCCGGCAGATCCTGCTCCTCTTCGCCCTGTGCGTCTGCTGCAAGTGAAGGGAAGACCTCTGCCAGACGGCTCATATCCGCCTCATAGACAGCAATCGGTGCGTCCTTTGCCTGACGGGCGATGCGGATATCCATCCAGTTCTGGTCTTTCCAGTCAAAGGGTTCCGGATCGGCAACCACGGCGGCCGTCTCCGGCATAACCTGAAAGGCGCTTCCGCAGGGATCCGTCTTCAGATACACCAGCCCGGTCTTCAGTTTCAGCTCATATTTGTAAAGAGCGCCTTTCCGGATGCCCGGAATAAACAGCTCAAAGATACCGCTTTCCCGCCGTATCATCGGACATGCACGGCCGTCCCAGCCATTAAAGTCGCCCACCACGGACACGCGCAGGGCATTCGGGGCCCAGACCGCAAAAAGAACACCTTCTGTCCCGTTGACAGTCATGAGATGGGCGCCGAGTCTGTCTCCGGCTGCATACCAGGTGCCCGCAAGAAAATTCCGCTCCTCTCCGGCCGTAATCTGCGGACCGAAAGAATACGGATCAGCCATCTCCGTCTCCGCCAGATCTCCCGCTGCTTTCAGAATATACGTGTAGGACGGAATGCGGCGCGCATCAAGAAGAACAGCGAAATACCCCTCATCATCTTCTCTGACCATCGGAATTTCCCGGCCGGTGTGCAGTTTTACACTGACCTCTTTCCTTCCGGGGAAAAAGGCCTGTATCAGCACGCCTTCAGGGACCATATGCGGCCCCAGCAGTTTTTCGGGATGCGCTTCTTCTGCGTAAACGACAGCCTCAATGGCAGCCCAGTCCATATAGTCATACAGCCTGTTTTCCATGTCTGTCCCCACAGTCCGCCCTTTTTTCATCTGTTCCTCCTTTTCTGCCGCAGTCTTCTGGCTTTTACGACGGCTGCCCGTTCAGTTTTCCGGCAATTTGTCAAATCCCTCCCCGTCCGTCCGGGCTTCCGGATTCATCTGTCCGGCAGAAACCTCCGCGGTTTCTTCTGCCGTTTTTATCCCGGTCCCGTCCGCAGGAGTCTGCTCATCCTCTTTTTCCGGTTCTTCACCGGAATCCGGCCGGTCTGCAGCGCTTTCCGCCGGCTGCTCAGCAGCATTTTCCACCGACTGCTCAGCAATGCTTTCCGCCGGCTGTTCAGCAATGCTTTCCGCCGGGCGGTTCAGGATCTCCATAAACTCGTCACCGGTGATGGTCTCCTCCTCGTAGAGATATTTTGCGAGCTCATGCAGCTTCTGGACATTTTCGGAAAGAATCTTTTCCGCTTTCCTGTATGCCTCCTTCACAAGATCCACAACCATGCTGTCGATCTTCCCGGCCGTCTGTTCCGAACAGGCCAGCGTCGTATCCCCGCCGAGGTATTTATTGGTCACGGTCTCCATGGCAACCATGCCGAAGTCATCACTCATGCCGAAACGGGTGATCATGGCCCGCGCCAGCCTGGTGGCCTGTTCAATATCATTGGCAGCCCCGGTCGTCACAGAATGAAACACCAGATCCTCCGCCACACGGCCTCCCGTGAGAGTCGCGATCTTATTCTCCAGCTCTTCCCGGCTCATCAGGTTGTGCTCATCCTCGTCAACCTGCATGGTATAGCCAAGCGCACCGGACGTGCGGGGAATAATTGTGATCTTGGTGACCGGCGCGGAATGTGTCTGCATAGCCGCTACCAGCGCATGCCCGATCTCGTGGTAGGCTACAATCAGTTTCTCGCGGCTGGTCAGCACCTTGTTTTTCTTCTGGTAACCGGCCACCACGACCTCAACGCTCTCCATCAGATCTGCCTGCGTGACAAACTTTCTCCCGTCGCGGACTGCCCGGAGAGCGGCCTCATTGATCATATTCGCAAGCTCCGCTCCGCTGGCGCCCGAGGCTGCCCTGGCAATGGCATTGAAATCCACATTGTCGGAGATGCGGATATCCTTTGCGTGCAGCTTCAGGATCTCCTCTCTTCCAGCCAGGTCAGGCAGTTCGACCGGGATCCGCCGGTCAAAGCGCCCCGGACGGAGAAGCGCAGGATCCAGAGAATCCGGACGGTTCGTCGCGGCAAGAATCACCACACCCTTGCGTCCGTCGAAGCCGTCCATCTCCGCCAGCAGCTGGTTCAGGGTCTGTTCCCGTTCATCGTTGCCGGCAAAACCGGAGCCGTCCCGCTTCTTTCCGATCGTATCGATCTCATCAATAAAGACAATGCAGGGTGCCTTCTCATCCGCCTGCTTGAACAGGTCGCGGACCTTGGCAGCGCCCATGCCGACAAACATTTCTACAAAATCCGAACCCGAGATGGAGAAGAAAGGCACGCCGGCTTCTCCCGCCACCGCCTTTGCCAGCAGAGTCTTGCCGGTGCCGGGCGGTCCTACCAGCAGGGCTCCTTTCGGCATCTTGGCGCCGATTTCCGTATACTTAGCCGGGTTATGCAAAAAGTCAACAATCTCTGACAGCAGTTCCTTTGCCTCATCTTCTCCGGCTACATCCCGGAACATGATGCCCGTCTCAGATTTGATATAGACCTTGGCGTTGCTCTTGCCGAAGCTCATGGCATCGCCCAGGCCTCCTCCCATGCGCTTCGTCATAGACCGCATCATCAGCGTGCCGAAAAAATAGATGAGCACAAAAGGAAGGACCCAGCCCAGAATAATGCTGAGAATCGGAGACATCTGCTGCACAATCGGCGTCTCAAATTCCGTTATGCCGGCATCATGCAGTCTGTCGACCAGCTTGTAGTCGTCCATCATGCCGGTCCGGTACCGGCTGTCGTCCTGATCCGTAAAATAGATGACACTGTTCTGACGGTCAACCTGTACCTCTCTGACCTCTCCTCCGTCCAGCATTTCCAGGAAAGTCCCGTAGGTTGTGTCTGTAATGCTGGCCATGTTCAGCTTCGGGAGAAGCAGGAAATTCATCAGCAGCAACGCCACCAGAGCCAGTGCATAATAAAACATCAGCGGGCGTCTGTTGTTTTTTACTTCCTTCACGTATACCCTCCTTTGGCAGTTCTGAAGAAACTCCCATAATAAGTATCATATGCGAAGAACCGTCTGTCAAGAAAACCGTCAAAAAATACACGGATTTTTCAAAATTGTCATTCACCGTTCTTCAGAATTTGCGGATGGCTTCCTCTTCTTCATCCGCGCGCACTACAGACAGTATCCGGACATCGTAGCCGCCGGCGCCCACTTCCACATGGACCGTATCCCCCACGCAGTGTCCGATCAGTGCCCTGCCGAGCGGTGACTCCGGCGTGATCAGATTGTGAAGAGAGCTGCCGCGTATGGAAGTCACGATTTTATAGGTTTCCTCTTCGTCCTCATCGAGAAAGCGGATCGTCACTTTTTTCTCCAGACCGACCTGATTGTCCGCCGAATGATCCTCAACAATGACTGCTGTGCGGATCATGTTTTCCAGATAACGGATCCGGCTGTCGTTTTCTCCCTTGGCCTTCCGGGCGGCGTGATATTCAAAGTTTTCACTCAGGTCGCCCTGTGCGCGGGCTTCCTGGACTTCCTTCAGAATCTGGGGGCGTATCTCAAGCTTGCGGCGATCGATCTCTTCCTGCATCTTCTCGATATCGCGTCTCGTGAGTTTATCGTGCATAGGGGTTCCTCCTGTAAATGTTTACCGTATAGGTTTTGACATTGAAAAAACGGACGCCGGCAGTGACAGCCATACCGTCTGCCCCTCAGGTTCTCCGGGCACAAGGAGTTCTAAGCTCCCCGCCGTTCCCTTCATCACCGGAAGGGGCTGAAGGCGTTCTCACCTCGTGTTTCGTGTGAATGGCCTTCTTTGCGCTGTGAGCCGCCGTTCACTGTCGGGAACTGTGGGCAGCCAAGAACTGCTATGTACCCTCCGAAATTCGGAACAGTCGGTATGGCTGTCTCTGTCGGCTGGGCTTTATCCCGATAAACAGCCGGCTAGAACGGGGCTTTATCCCAATAAACAGCAGACCGGGACGGGGCTTCATACCCGAAGGACTGCTTTGGAGCAAATGCTGGCAGCCGTTGGGCTGCCGGAGCCGCGGAACAGGGGCGAGATCGGGCACACACAGCCCGATCGAGAGCGAGATGGAGGGGTTTTCATGAAGAAAAC
>CADBNA010000472.1 GCA_902795835.1 uncultured Lachnospiraceae bacterium
CGGGGAAAACGGCTGCAGGCGAATATGCAGGCCAGGGTGGATGACAGACGGCGCAGCCTGGAGGTCAGGAGCCGCCAGTGGCGGTACCTCAGCCCGGAGTATCAGCTCAGGGAGAAGAGGCAGCGGGCAGCTGACCTGGAAGACTTCTTCCTAGCGAGGATGACGGAACTTCTGAAAAACAGCCGGGAGAAAACCCTGCAGAGCCGGCAGCGCATCCGGCAGCAGCTGCCGCTTCTTGTGACGAGGGACAGGCAGCGGCTTGATTTATTGAACATGCGCGTGCGCATGCAGCCGGAGCGGATCATTCAGGAAAAGAGACATCATCTGCAGCTGCTGATCCGGACCTTCGACTCTCTGTCACCGATCCGTCGGCTGAACCAGGGATATGCCTGGGTGGAGGATGCCGGTCACCGGCATGTGGCGGAAGCCGCGCAGGTGCACCCGCAGGACATCCTTCGCCTGCAGTTCCGGGACGGCGAGGTGCTGGCGCAGGCGCAGGAGATCCTGCTGCGCGAGAAACCGGTATCAGAAGAAATATGAAAGAGACCATAAGCACAAAAATAAACAGGCAGCGGCAGGAGTGCAGTATAGATGGATAACAATACCGAAATGAAAGCCGGACAGACAGCGTCCGATCAGAGGGAGATCATGAATCCCAAAATGATTACAGATCCGGAAAAGACCACGGATCCGGAAAAAACCGCAAATCCGGAGGAACTGACGCTTGAAGAAGCGTTTCAGCGTCTGGACGCGCTTTCCGCGCGGCTGGAGGACAGGGATATTCCCCTTGAAGAAGCATTTGACCTGTACAGACAGGGAATGGAGCTGCTGAAGACCTGCAGCGGAAAGATCGATACGGTAGAAAAAAAGATGCTGGAGATTACGGAAGATGGAGAAATACGGGAATTTCAGGGATGAACTGCAGGCCAGGACAGAGGAGACGGAGGATATTATCCGGAAGTTCCTGCCGAAGGGAGACCGTTTTTCCGAACAGCTCGTATCAGCGATGAACTACAGTATGACGGCAGGCGGCAAGAGGCTGCGGCCGCTGCTGATGCGCGAGGCCTACTCTGTGATGGGCGGCAGGAGCCAGGTGGTTGAACCGTTCATGGCAGCCCTGGAGATGATTCACACCCATTCACTGGTACACGATGACCTGCCCGCCATCGACAACGACGAATACCGGCGGGGCAAGCGCACGACACATGCCGTATACGGGGAGGCAATGGCAGTCCTGGCGGGAGACGCCCTGCTGAATTATGCCTATGAGACGGCCATGCAGAGTTTTCTCTATCCGGGAACCGATGCGGAAAACGTGATCACGGCTTTAAAGATTCTCTCCAATAAGACAGGTATTCACGGCATGCTGGCAGGACAGAGCCTGGATGTCGCGAATGACAAGGCCGGCGGCGTTTCTCCGGACAGAGAGATGCTCAGCTATATCTATCTGAACAAGACGGCCGCTCTGCTGGAGGCGCCCCTGATGATCGGCGCCGCTCTTGCCGGAGCGGATAAAAGCGTGATTTCCGTCATGGAAGACGTGGGAGAGAAGGCCGGGCTGGCTTTTCAGATTCAGGATGACATCCTGGACGTGACTGGGGAAGAGGCCGAGATCGGCAAGCCGGTGGGCTCCGATGCCCGCAATCAGAAAACGACTTATGTGACGCTGCTGGGCCTGAAGGAGGCCTCCGAACAGGTCAAGCTCCTGACGGCAGAGGCGATCCGCATGCTGAAAGAGCTGCCCGGAGACAGCACCTTCCTGGCGGCGCTCCTGGCTTATATGGCAGGGCGCACGTCATAAGGCTGAATGAGGTTTTCTATGCTCGAAAAGATCAGACAGGCAAACGATATAAAAGAGATTCCCATAGAACAGCTCCCGCAGCTGGCGGAAGAGATCCGGACCTTCCTGATCCGGAGCGTGAGCCGCACAGGCGGACATCTGGCATCCAATCTGGGCGTCGTCGAGCTGACGATTGCGCTGCACTATGTGTACAGTCTTCCCAGGGACCGGATCATCTGGGATGTCGGCCACCAGTGCTATACACACAAGCTGCTGACAGGGAGAAAGGATGACTTTGTCTCCCTCCGGCAGGAAGGCGGGATCAGCGGCTTTCCCCGCAGAGAAGAGTATGACGGGGACAGCTTCGACGGCGGACACAGTTCATCTTCGATATCCGCCGGTCTGGGATACGTGGCGGCGCGCGACCTGCTCGGCGGAGACTGGTCCGTCGTATCGGTAATCGGCGACGGGGCGCTTACCGGCGGCATGGCCTATGAAGCGGTCAACAACGCAGCCAAACTGAAATCAAACTATACGATCATCCTGAATGACAACGAGATGTCTATCTCTCCCAATGTGGGCGGCATTTCCGACTATCTGGGATCCATCCGGACATCCGGCTTCTATACGGGACTGAAGGACAGCGTGCTGGCACGCCTGGAAAAGATCCCGGAGGTGGGAGATGACCTGGTCACTACCATCCGGCGGACCAAGAGCAGTCTCAAGCAGCTGGTTATTCCGGGCATGTTTTTTGAGGATATGGGCCTGACTTACCTGGGTCCGGTAGACGGACACAACATCCGATCCCTGATCCGCGTCCTGCAGGACGCCAGGCGGTTCCAGGGACCTGTGCTGGTCCATGTGAAAACCAGGAAAGGCAAGGGATATCCCCCGGCAGAGCGGTCGCCGGAAAAATTCCACGGCACGGGGCCGTTTCATATTGAAACGGGCCAGCCTCTGAAGAAGCAGGCGCCGTCCTACACGCAGGCATTTTCCTCTGCTGTGGTAAAGCTGGGAGGAGAAAACAAAAAGATAGCCGCCGTCACCGCAGCCATGCGGGACGGAACCGGGCTGAAAGAATTTGCCGCCCAGTATCCGGACCGGTTTTTCGATGTGGGCATTGCCGAAGGACATGCCGTGACCTTTGCGGCCGGCCTCGCCCTGGGCGGTATGATCCCCGTGGTGGCCGTGTACTCGTCCTTTCTGCAGCGGGGCTTTGACCAGCTCATGGACGATGTGTGCATGCAGAATCTCCACGTTGTATTTGCCATAGACCGCGCAGGCCTGGTAGGAGCAGACGGCAAGACCCATCAGGGAGCCTTTGACCTCTCCTATCTGAACATTCTGCCGAACATGACCGTCATGGCGCCCAAAAACCGGTGGGAGCTGGAAGACATGCTTCGCTTTGCAGCGGAAGACCATGACGGGCCGGCGGCCCTCCGCTACCCGAGAGGGGAAGCCTGGACAGGGCTGAAAAGCCACAGGGAGCCGGTTCGGCTCGGGAAGGCGGAAGTCATCACCAGAGGAAGCCGCGTGGCGCTTCTGGCAGTCGGCGCCATGGTCGAGACGGCCGTGGAGACGGCAAAACTCCTGGAGCGTGAAGGCCTGCAGGCAACCGTCGTCAACATGCGGTTCATCAAGCCCTTCGACAAAGACCTGGTCAGGGAACTGGCAGATACGCATTCCCTGCTGCTGACCCTCGAAGAAAACTGCCGGATCGGCGGCCTGGGCAGCACCATCCGGGACTTTGTCCGGGACGAAAAACTTCCCGCCGACGTGGACATCGCCGCCATCCCCGACACCTTCATCCGCCACGCGACCGTAGAATC
>CADBNA010000473.1 GCA_902795835.1 uncultured Lachnospiraceae bacterium
AAAAACGCCGGAGTTTTCCCAGTTTGCCACGCCGGCCGCCGGCGGCGCCGGAGAGCGCTTTCAGCGCTTTGCAGACCGGTATCTGTACATGGACAGGATCATACTCTGGCTGAAGATCGCGGTTTCCCTGATTCCTGCCGTTATCGTGGGACTCCTTTTTGAAGACTGGCTGGACGAGCACCTGTACAGGCCTGTGCCGGTGGCGGTAATGCTGATTCTCTACGGCGTCCTGTTTATCGTAATCGAGATGCGCAACAGCGGGCGCAGACCCCGTGTAAAGCGGATCCGCGGCATTACCTGGCGGGATGCCCTGCTGATCGGCTTATTCCAGGCCCTGGCTGTCATCCCCGGGACATCACGCTCCGGTGCGACAATCCTGGGCGGCATCCTGATCGGCCTGTCCCGGACAGTCGCTGCAGAATATACCTTCTATCTGGCCATTCCCACCATGTTCGGGGCGTCTGTGCTCAAGCTGGCGAAATTCGGCCTGCATTTTACGGCTGCCGAGTTCGGGGCGCTGATCCTAGGCATGGCCGTTGCCTTTGCAGTGTCTATGTTCATCATCCGGTTCCTGATGTCCTATATCCGGAAGCACGATTTCAGGGTGTTCGGCTATTACCGGATCGCGCTGGGGCTGATCGTGCTGCTGGCGGCACTTTTCGGACTGATATAAAGACCGGTTTAAAGCCGGTATCAGCCGGCACTTAAGAAAGAAGTATCTGAAAAAGCATTTATTAACAGAGGATTGACAATGCTGCACAAATATATCCTGACCTTCCTGATCTCCATGGTTCCCATCATAGAGCTCCGCGGGGCCATCCCCGTTGCCATCGGCATGGGCGTTCCGCCTGCTGCCGCCTATGTTGTGGCCGTGATCGGCAACATGCTGCCGGTTCCCTTCATCTACTTCTTTGCCCGCAAGGTCCTGGAGTGGGGAAAGGACAAGCCCGTCATCGGGCGTTTCTTTACCTTCTGCCTGGTCAAGGGGGAGCACGGCGGAGAGAAGCTGAAGGCGAAGGCAGGCAGGGGGCTGTTTGTCGCGCTGATGCTGTTTGTGGGCATCCCGCTCCCGGGCACCGGCGCATGGACGGGAACCCTGGCGGCCAGCCTGCTGAACATGGGCTTCAAAGAGAGCTCTGTTGCGGTCATGCTCGGCGTATTGATTGCCGGCATCATCATGGGCCTGGCGTCCATGGGGCTGTTCGGAGCGGCAGGCGCCCTGTTCTGAGGATGAAGCCGGTCAGCGGCACTTTCGGGAACGCAGCAAAAGCCGTGCAGGAAAGGCAAACGCGCAGAATGATTAACTCGCGGCAATGATCCGGACATACAATATTGCTTAAAGGAAACAGTATGGAAGAAATCATCAGAACCGAATATTCTGAGATCATGCAGAAGTCCTATATCGATTATGCCATGAGCGTCATCGTGGCCCGGGCTCTTCCCGATGTGAGGGACGGACTGAAGCCGGTGCAGCGCAGGACGCTGTATGACATGATGGAGCTGGGCACGCTGTATGACCGTCCCTACAGGAAATCCGCCCGTATTGTGGGAGATACCATGGGTAAGTATCATCCCCACGGCGACAGCTCGATCTATGACGCGCTGGTTGTCATGGCGCAGGATTTCAAAAAGGGACAGGTTCTGATAGACGGGCACGGCAATTTCGGCTCTATCGAAGGCGACGGTGCCGCTGCCATGCGATATACGGAAGCCCGTCTGATGAAGATCACGCAGGAAGTATACCTGAAGGATCTTGACAGGGATGTCGTTCCCTTCGTGCCGAATTTTGACGAGACGGAAAAGGAGCCGGAGGTACTGCCGGTCCGCATACCGAATCTTCTGGTCAACGGCTCGGAAGGCATTGCCGTCGGTATGGCGACGAGCATTCCCCCCCACAATCTGGGCGAGGTGGCGGAGGCCGCCATGGCCTACATCCGGGACAATACCCTGACCACGAAGGACCTGATGGCTTATATCAAAGGTCCGGATTTTCCGACCGGCGGCATCGTCGTCAACCGATCGGAGCTGGAGGAGATCTATGAGACCGGCATCGGGAAAATCCGCGTGCGCGGCCGCACGGAGGTCGAAAAAGGAAAAAACGGGCGTCAGTATCTGGTGATCACGGAGATTCCGTACCCGATGATCGGCACCAACATCGGCAAATTTCTCTGCGATGTGGCGGATCTGGTTGAAAAGCGGCAGGCTCCCGAAATCGCGGATATCTCCAACCAGTCTTCAAAGGAGGGCATCCGCATTGTCCTGGAACTCCGCAAGGGGGCCGATGCGGAAAAACTGAAAAACCTGCTCTACCGCAAGACCCATCTCGAAGATACCTTTGGCGTGAATATGCTCGCCGTATCCGGCGGCCGTCCCGAGACACTGGGCCTGAAGGAGATCCTGGAGCAGTTCACGGAGTTCCAGTTCGAGCTGAATACCCGTAAGTACAACAACCTGCTGGCAAAGGAGCTGGAGAGAAAAGAGATCCAGGAAGGCCTGATCCGCGCGGTGGATGTGATCGATCTGATTATTGAAATCCTGCGGGGAAGCAAAAACCAGCAGATGGCCAGAGACTGCATGACCATGGGCATAACCGAGGGCATCCGTTTCCGGCACAAGAGCAGTGAGAAGAAGGCAAGGGATCTTTGCTTCACCCAGAGACAGGCGCAGGCCATTCTGGACATGAGGCTGGCAAAGCTGATCGGCCTGGAGCTGGAAGCCCTGTATCATGAAAATGAAGAGACGATAAAAAAGATTGCCCGCTACGAGGACATTCTCAACAGCTATGATTCTATGGCCGGCGTGATCCTTGAAGATCTGGAAAAAATCCGCAGGGAGTACAGCCGCCCCAGACGGACGGAAATCACGGATGCGGACACGGCGGCGCCTGTGGAAGAAGAGGAGCAGGAGACGGAACTGGTCTTTCTGCTGGACCGCTTCGGATATGCCCGGACAATCGACCCGGGGATCTACGAGAGGAACCGCGAGACGGCGGATTCCGAGAGCAGGTTCCGTTTTCACTGCATGAGCACGGACAAGATCTGTATCTTTACGGACCGGGGGACCATGCATACGATCCGGGCGAAAGAGGTCCCGTACTGCAGGCTGCGTGACAAGGGCACGCCCATCGACAACCTCTGCAACTATACGGCGGAGAGTGAAAGGGTCATTTTTGCCTGCGCGATGGCGGAGCTTCAGGAGAAAAAACTGCTCTTTGTATCCGCCGAAGGAATGGTCAAGATGGTGGACGGCAGCGAATTCTGCGTGACAAAACGGACGATCGCCGCCACAAAGCTGGGCGGGGAGGAGGACTCCCTGGTGCTGGCGGCCTTCCCGGAGCAGGGAGACTTCCTGGTCCTGCAGTCCACAGACGGATTCTTCCTCCGCTTTGCCCTCTCCGAGATCCCGGAGAAGAAGAAGGGCGCCCTCGGCGTCCGCGGCATGAGGCTGAACAGCGGGGCAGCCGTGGCGGCGGCCTGGGTGATAGCGGGCGGAACCGAGTTCACCATCTCCTGGAATGACCGGCACCTGTCCCTGAACCGGCTGAAGCTGGCAAAGCGCGATGGGAAAGGCTCCCGCGTACGGGGATAAAAATAATACTTGAAAATCCGCAGAAACTGTGTATAATCATAAAGTGCAGCCGCAGAGAGCGGACTGCAATTGCCGGAATAGCTCAGTTGGTAGAGCACTTCACTCGTAATGAAGGGGTCGTCAGTTCGAGTCTGATTTCCGGCTCTTTTTTTCTTTTTTTACAGGGAGCATCAAAAGGAGAACAGGAATATATGAGCCTCTCACAGGAGACATTCAACAAAGAATTAAAAGAACTGGTGGAGTTCAGCCGCGAATCCGGCAAAATCGATCTGCGTCTGTACCAGGAATATGACGTCAAGCGGGGCCTGCGTGATGCGTCCGGAAAAGGCGTCCTGACCGGCCTGACCGAGATCTCTGATGTCACCGGAACGGCGGTTACCGAATACGGCAGCCGTGTGCCGGCAGAGGGCAAACTGTACTACCAGGGCTATGATGTCGAGGAACTGATCGCCGGTGCCCGGGACCGCCGGTTCGGGTTCGAGGAGACCACGTATCTTCTGCTGTTCGGCGACCTGCCGACGCAGCAGCAGCTGCATAATTTTCTGGAAGTCCTGAGTGCCTTCCGGGAGCTCCCGGAGGAATTCACGAGGGACGTCATCATGAAGGCACCCAGCCAGAACATGATGAATTCGCTCCAGAAATGCATTCTGACGCTGTATTCCTATGACAGCAGCCCCGAGAATCTGGAAATCCAGAATATCCTGCGGCAGTCTCTGAGCATGATAGCCAAAATGCCGCTGCTGGCTGTCTACAGCTATCACACATACCGCCATTACCTTCTGGGGAAAAACCTGGTCATCCGCAATCCGAAGCCGGAGCTCTCTCTGGCGGAGAATCTTCTCCAGATGCTGCATCCGGACGGACAGTATACCCAGCTGGAGGC
>CADBNA010000474.1 GCA_902795835.1 uncultured Lachnospiraceae bacterium
CCGGGCATCCCGTATTTCCTGCTGGGACACAGCATGGGGTCTTTTCTTGCCCGGCAGTATATTGAGATGTACGGGGAGGGCCTGGCCGGCGCCATCATCATGGGAACCGGCGTACAGCCGGACGCCGTGCTGAAGCTTGCGCTCACGCTGTGCCGGATTGATGCAAGACTGAAAGGCTGGCGGCATCGCAGCAACCTGATCTTTAATATGGTTCTGGGATCGAATAATAAGAAATTTGAACCGGCGCGCACGAAAAATGACTGGCTGACAAAGGATGAGGCGATCGTGGATGCCTACAACGCCAATCCCTGGAATAATTTCAAGTTTACGACAAATGGGTATTACAATATGTTCCGCGGCATCGCCTATGCGCAGAAGGAAGAGAACATCCGGAAGATTCCCCGGGACCTTCCTGTCTTTATCGTGTCCGGCGCGGAAGACCCGGTGGGCAGTTTCGGTGAAGGCCCGAAGCAGCTGGCGGAGACATACCGGAAGCTGGGGATGACGGATGTAGAGATAAAACTCTATCCCGGCGACCGGCATGAGATCCTGAATGAACTGGATCACGATGTGGTGGATCATGATATTCTGACATGGATTACAGAGAAGGCAGGCAGAGAGGCGGTATGATTCCGACAGACGCCGGTATGAAGGCTGACACATCCGCAGGGAGATCTATGGAACAGTTTCAGAGAAAAACAGGGCGGGAGAGCAGAAACCGCTGTGTGCAGATCACGGCCGGAGGCCTTCCCCTGCTGCAGTTTCCGGTGCTCATGGGAAAAAGCGGACTGCAGCATGCTTTTACGACCCGGGCCGGGGGCGTCAGCGCCGGACATCTTGCCTCGCTGAATCTCAGCTTTTCCAGAGGAGATGATGAGGGAAATGTGAGGGAAAATTTCCGGCGCGTGGCACAGTTCTTCGGCGTGCCGGAGAGCCGCTTTGTCTTTTCAAAGCAGACACATACGGCAAATGTCCGCGTGGTGACGGAAGCCGATGCCGGCCGCGGACTGACCAGGCCCGCAGAATATACGGATGTGGACGGCCTGGTGACCAATGTGCCGCTTCTGGTGCTCAGTATTTTTACGGCTGACTGTGTACCGGTATACTTCTATGACCCTGTTCACCTGGCGATCGGGCTGTCCCATTCCGGATGGAAGGGAACGGCCGGCAGGATCGGGGCAGAGACCATCCGCCTGATGAACGAGAATTACGGCACCTGCCCGGCGGATCTTCTGTGTGCCGTCGGCCCCTCAATCTGCCAGGCCTGCTATGAGGTAAGCGCCGATGTGGCGGATGTCTTTGCGGATGTCTTTGCCGGACATGAGCAGGAGATCCTGATCAGCAAAGGCGGGGGCAAGTACCAGCTGGACCTGTGGGCGGCAAACCGGATCGTGCTGACCGAGGCGGGCGTGCCGGAGGAACAGATATCCGTGACAGATATCTGCACCTGCTGCAACCCCGGTCTTCTGTTCTCTCACCGGGCAACCCACGGGAAGAGGGGCAACCTGGGGGCGTTTCTCATGCTGACCCGCTGACGCGCCGACAGGTGCTGATCCGGCAGAGCCGGAGCAGGCCGGAGGAAAATATCACCCGCGGGCGCCCTGATAGCTGCCGGAGTACTTGATGTAGGCATCCGGATACGCGGCCTGAATGCGGGACAGAGCTTCCTCTGCACTCTGCTGCGTGGGCCATGAGCCGGCCGAGATCACATACCACGGCTCCGGATTCAGGTTGGACCAGTCCGTGGTGAGAAAGACAGCCGCAGGGAAGCCCTGCTGCTGCATCTGATAAGCAAAGCCCTGCGCTTCACCGAAGCTTTTGGAGGCGCCGCACCAGATGCCGTAAAAACCGGCGAAAATACCGTCGGTTTCATAGCTGCCGCCGGATGCGCTGCTTCCGGGCTGTGCAGATCCGCTCTGTACGGACACCGGTCCCTGGCGGTTTCCGGAATATTTGACATAGGCATCGGGATAGTAATTCTGCACCCAGGGAAGGGCAGCTTCCGCAGCGCTGCGGGTGTCATAGAATCCGGCTGTCGCGACATACCACGGCTCCGGATTCAGCTCACTCCAGTCTGTGGTCAGAACTACTTTGGCGTTGAATCCGCGGGCACACAGGGTGTCCGCTTCTTTTTGCATGCCGGCCCGGTCTTTTGACGCGCCGAACCACACACCGTAGAAGGGCGCGGTCCTTTCACTGCCGGAGTCGGCAAAGGCACTTTGCGGCAGACAGGACAGAAGCAGAAACAGAATGAGAGCAGCGGCTGTTTTTTTCATGATAGTCCTCCCGGTATAACGGCAATGCACGTCTGGTGTTCCCTATTATACAGGAAACGGGACAAAAAAGGAATTCCGGAAACCATTCTTCCGGCAGACCTGCCGGCTTTTTCTTCTGCAGGCAGGCACTCGTTTTCTGCGGCGGGATATGGTATGATGACCATGATGCATGAAAAAGAGCGAAGCGCGGAGCAATCCGTAATCCGATAAAGGAAGGAAGGAAAAACATATGAGCAATTTTGCAGAGCAGTACGCAAAGCTGCAGAACGGCAGTGATGTGCGGGGGATTGCCATGGAAGGCGTGGCCGGAGAGGCGGTGAATATTACTCCGGAAATTGCTGCGGATATCACCGCTGCTTTTGCGGACTGGCTGTCGGACAGGCTGGGAAAGCCGTCCGCACAGCTGCAGATGGGAATCGGCCATGATTCCAGACTGTCGGCGGAAAGCCTGAAAGCAGGAGCGGCAGCGGGACTGGGCGCGAGAGGCTGCCGGGTTTTTGACTGCGGCCTAACGTCAACGCCTTCGATGTTTATGGCCACGGTTCTGGACGGGTTCCTCTATGACGGCGCGATCGAGATTACGGCCAGCCATCTCCCCTTCAACCGCAACGGCCTGAAGTTTTTCACCAGGGACGGAGGCCTGGAGAGCGGTGACATCCGGGATCTCCTGAAGAGGGCGGCAGAAATCCGCGGAGAGAGAGAGAAGGCCGGCACAGACTGGCTGCATACGGCACCGGAGACAGAAAAAGCGGATCTGGTCACGGCTTATGCCGCTCATCTGCGGGGGAGGATCTGTGATGAGATCGGGAGATGCGAGGCAGATAAACCTCTGTCAGGCCTGCACATTGTGATTGACGCATCCAATGGCGTCGGCGGCTTCTTCCGCGATGTTCTGGAACCGCTGGGCGCGGACACATCCGGCAGCATCTGCATGGAGCCGGACGGAACATTTCCCGTGCATGTGCCGAATCCGGAGGCAAAGGAAGCCATCGAAGCAATCCGCGGGGCAGTACTGGAAAACCAGGCTGATCTGGGCGTGATTTTTGACACCGACGGAGACCGCTCTGCCGTCGTCTTCTCCGACGGGGAAGAGGTTAACAGGAATTCGATCATAGCCCTGATGGCTGCTATTCTGGCGGAAAAACACCCGCATACGACTGTGGTCACAGATTCCGTGACCTCCGATCATCTGACAGAGTTTCTGGAAAAAGACCTGCAGATGAAGCATCACCGCTTCAAACGGGGATACCGGAATGTCATCAATGAAGCCATCCGGCTGAACCGCGAAGGCACAGAGACGCATCTGGCTATCGAGACTTCCGGACACGGTGCGCTCAAAGAGAATTATTTCCTGGATGACGGCGCCTATATGAGTGTGAAGATCATCGCCAGACTGGCCATCAGCCGCATACGCGGGGAAAA
>CADBNA010000475.1 GCA_902795835.1 uncultured Lachnospiraceae bacterium
CGGACAGGGCAGTCTCCTGGCCAGCAAGCTGCTCGGCTATCTGCTGCTGGAGCAAGGCTATGACGTAAAGGTGTCAGAGGTACACGGCATGTCCCAGAGGGGCGGAAGCGTGGTAACCTATGTGCGGTACGGCGACAGGGTCGCTTCTCCTGTTATTGACCGTGGAGAAGCCGATTATATCGTGTCATTTGAACTTCTGGAAGCTGCCAGATGGGTGCCGTTCCTGAAAAAGGACGGCCAGATTGTGACAAATATCCAGCAGATCGATCCCATGCCAGTCATTATCGGTGCAGCGGAGTACCCGGAGAACCTGGTTGAAAAGATCAGGGCTTCCGGAGCCAGGATCGATGCGATGGACTGTCTCGCGCTGGCGGAACAGGCCGGCTCGTCAAAAGCCGTGAATCTGGTGCTCCTGGGAAGACTGTCTCACTATTTTGACCTTCCGGAAGAAGCCTGGATGAAAGCGATTGAAGCGAATGTGCCGGAAAAGTTCCTGGAGATGAATAAGAAGGCATTTGAACTGGGGAAGAAAGCATAGGATTTTTCAGGTGAAATGAACAGGCACAGGCTGCCTCAGCCTTTGCAGCAGACGGAATATATTCAGGCAGCACCGTGTATGTATGTACATATTATGCATCACCGTGTACTGCAATACACAAGAAGGAGGAGAAACCCATGGAACGATACTATCAGGAGGATATTGAGTGCGCCTCCAGGGAAAAAATCAAGAGCATTCAGGACGAGAAGCTGATTAAACAGGTCCGCCATGTGTGGGAGAATGTGCCGTATTACCGGGCAAAGATGGAAAAGGCAGCCGTCACGCCGGATGACATACAGTCCGTTGATGACCTGCATAAACTGCCCTTCCTGAGCAAGGCGGATCTGCGCGAAGCATATCCCTACGGGCTGATGGGCAAACCGCTGAAAGACTGTGTCCGGATTCAGTCTACTTCGGGTACAACCGGCAAAAGGGTAGTGGCCTTCTATACGCAGCATGATATCGATCTGTGGGAGGAGTGCTGTGCGCGCGCCATTGTGGCCGCCGGCGGAACGGATGAGGATGTCTGCCAGGTATCCTACGGCTATGGTCTGTTTACAGGCGGTCCCGGACTGAACGGCGGCAGCCATAAGGTCGGCTGTCTGACCATTCCGACGAGTTCGGGCAATACAGAGCGGCAGATCATGTTTATTCAGGACCTGAACGCCACAATCCTCTGCTGTACGCCCAGCTATGCGGCTTATCTCGGGGAGACCATGAAAGAGATGGGACTGTCTCCGGAGGAGATCCCGCTGAAGGCCGGCATCTTCGGCGCAGAGGCCTGGAGCGAGGAGATGCGCCAGGACATTCAGAAAACGCTGGGTATCAAAGCCTATGATATCTACGGACTGACAGAGCTGTCAGGCCCGGGCGTATCCTTTGAGTGCTCTGCACAGGCAGGCATGCATGTCAATGAAGATCATTTTCTGCCGGAGATCATCGACCCCGATACGGGTGAGGTGCTTCCCGACGGTGCAGAGGGCGAACTTGTATTCACTTCACTTGACAAGGAAGCCTTCCCGCTTCTCCGCTACCGCACCAGGGATATCTGCTCACTGAACCGCGAAAAATGCTCCTGCGGCCGCACGCATGTCCGTATGATGAAGCCGAAGGGAAGAACCGATGATATGCTGATTATCCGCGGCGTCAACGTCTTCCCGTCCCAGATCGAGACAGTGCTGCTGAATCACGGCTATGCCGCCAACTACCAGATTATTGTTGACCGCGTGAACAATTCCGATACGCTGGATGTCCGGGTTGAGATGACTCCGGAGATGTTTACGGATAATGTCGGCGAGATCCAGAAGCGCCAGAGGCAGCTTGTGGACGGGCTGAAGTCCATGCTCGGCATCAAGGCCAATGTAAGCCTGGTTGCGCCGAAGACCATCACCCGCAGCGAGGGAAAAGCAGTGCGTGTGATTGACAACAGAAAGATCTGAGGAGGTAGTGGAAAATGGCAGTAAAACAGATTTCCGTATTTCTGGAAAACCGTCCCGGGGCTCTGATGGGCATGACGGCTGTGCTTGCCGAAAATAAGATTGACATGCGTGCCCTGTCTCTGGCAGAGACTACAGACTTCGGCATAGCGCGTCTGATCGTCGATGACGTGTTTGAGACGGCAACTGTGCTGAAAGACGCCGGCTTTGTGAACAGCATGACTCCCGTGGTGGCGGCAGCCATTCCGGATGAGACAGGCGGACTGCACAGCCTGCTGGAGATCCTC
>CADBNA010000476.1 GCA_902795835.1 uncultured Lachnospiraceae bacterium
CAGGCCTCCTCTCTGACAGCGCCAAAGGAGCAGTTTTCCACGCAGGCACCGCACTTGATACATTTTTCTTGGTCAATGACATAAGGATATTTCACTTTGCCGCTGATCGCCTGAACAGGGCAGTTGAGGGCGCACTTGGAGCAGCCTTTGCATTTTTCGGGATCGATCACAAAACGACGGAGTTTGGTGCAGGTGCCGGAAGGACAGCGCTTCTCATAAATATGTGCTTCGTATTCATCCCGGAAATTCTGGATTGTGGAAAGCACCGGAGAAGGAGCCGTTTTGCCAAGGCCGCAGAGAGCCGTGTTGGAAATGGTATCGGCGAGTTCTTCCAGGAGTTCGATGTCTCCGTCCTGACCATTTCCCTCGGTGATGCGGGTCAGAATATCCAGCATCCGTTTGGTTCCCTCACGGCAGGGCACGCATTTGCCGCAGGACTCATTCTGAGTGAATTCCATGAAGAAACGGGCCACTTCCACCATACAGGTCTTGTCGTCCATGACCACCAGGCCGCCGGAACCGATTATGGCTCCCACCTTCTGCAGGGAATCAAAATCCAGCGGAATGTCCAGATCCTTTTCTGTCAGGCAGCCGCCGGAAGGGCCGCCGATCTGTACGGCTTTGAACTTGGCGTCGCCGCGCATGCCCCCGCCGATATCGTAGATGATCTCCCGGAGGGTGGTTCCCATGGGAACTTCAATCAGGCCGGTATTTTTGATGGTGCCGGTCAGGGCAAAGGCCTTGGTGCCGGGGCTGTTTTCCGGACCGATGGAGCGGTACCACTCAGCCCCCTTGGTGATGATCATGGGAACATTCGCATAGGTTTCCACGTTGTTCAGATTCGTGGGCTTCCCGAAGAGTCCCTGTTCTACCGTTCTGGGAGGCTTTACGCGGGGCATTCCGCGTTTTCCTTCGATGGAAGCCGTCAGGGCAGATCCTTCCCCGCAGACGAAAGCACCGGCTCCGCGGTTAATATGCATATGGAAGCTCTTGTCCGTGCCAAGAATGGAATCACCGAGGAATCCGTACTCTTCTGCCTGGGCAATCGCCGCACGCAGCCGTTCTACAGCCAGAGGATACTCTGCCCGGACATAGATATAACCTTCCGTGGAACCGATTGCAAGTCCCGCGATGATCATACCTTCCAGCAGGCAGTGAGGATCTCCTTCCATGACGGAACGGTCCATAAAAGCACCCGGATCTCCTTCATCACCGTTGCAGACAATATATTTCGGTGTCTCTTTCTGTCTCGCGCAGGAGGCCCATTTTGTTCCTGCGTGGAATCCGCCGCCGCCGCGTCCCCGAAGGTTGGATTCAGAAACCTCGCGGACGATTTCCTCCGGCGTCATCTCGAAAAGAGCTTTTTCCAGTGCTTCATAAGCGCCAAGGGCAACGGCTTCCCGGATCGATGTGGAATCAATATGGCGGCTGTTTTCCAGAAGATTCAGTATCTGCTTCTGATAAAAAGGAATCTCGGACTGCTTTTCATACACTTTTCCGTTTTCATGATAGGCCAGACGGTCGATATGTTCTCCGCCAATGACACTTTTTTCTACGATTTCTTCGCAGTCCGATACATGTACTTTGGTATAAAGCCAGCCCTGGGGTTCAATCCGGATCAGCGGTCCCATCTCACAGAAGCCGTGACATCCGCTTTTTTTCAGGCCGACTACATCATCATGCGGATGGTCGCTGAGTTCAACGGTCACAGGGATATTCTTTTCTGCCAGCAGCTCCTGCAGGCGCTGAAAAACATTGAGGGATCCGGCGGAAACACAGCAGGTCTCGCAGCAGACCAGCAGTTTCATCCGTTCGTAACGATAGGCTTCCTGACAGGAACGGCGAAAGGCCGCCAGTTCTTCCCGGCTCTGCAGTTTACTCATTTTCGGATACCTCCTTTTTCAGAGATTCCTGAAGCTCTGCCAGCAGGCGGGAAGCTTCTTCCGGGGTCATGCCGGGATAGACTTCACCGTTTACTGTCATGACCGGCGCCAGCCCGCAGGCTCCCAGGCAGGAAACGGTCTCAACGGTGAAATTCAGATCATCCGTGGTTTTCTTGGTTTCGGAAAGTCCGAGAGACTCTCTGAGTTTTTTCAAGATCGGAAGGGAACCGCGGACATGACAGGCGGTGCCGTCGCAGCAGCGGATTAAGTACTTACCCTTCGGCTCCAGTGAAAAGTTCTCATAGAAAGTGGCAACTCCGTAAAGCCTGGCTTCCCCTACTCCGATAGCTTTGGCTACCCGGGGAAACACTTCTTTCGGCAGATAGTGATAGTATTCCTGAATATCCTGAAGAATCGCTATCGTTGATAACTCATTCTTCGGATATTTTTCCAGGATCTGATCGACTGCCGAAAAATCAAATTGATCCTTCATAAAACCTCCTTCTGCTGATTGATAATCCCTCCGTTTTCCGGTCAGGATTATTAATCTATGCCTTCATCAGAAATAGCTTACCTTTATGCGCTTGCCCATGCTTTTGAGGCACGCTGACAGCTCCTCGACGAGATTCATCTTTATGCTGAAGTTTATCGGCAAATCGGGATTTTGATGCGCCGGATTTATCGCGCGACCCACGTAAAAATTGATATCCGTCGCCTCCTCAAAGAGCATACGGCATATCATGGAAGCACCGTCTCTCTTGCGGCTCCAATGCCCGTAGCTCTCATTATCCTCCAGGTAATCCTTCGCATACTGCAGCACCTTGCTGATCGTTATTACGCCTTCCGTCACCAGGTCTACACCCTCTATTTCCGCCGTCGGCGGCACGTTGCCGTCCTTCTCAAAATCCAGCTTGGCGTTGAGCGGCTTGTGCAGCCAATTCGCCGCGATGGACGCCGTGGTGCCGCCGCATATGATATGCTTGCCCTCCTTGGAGAAAAACAGGCTCATCATCCGATCGCAGTCGTCCCTGTCGGAGGGAGGGCCGAAGAGGATATTCATCGGCTCGCGCCGACGGATACGCACCACACAGGCAGTCGCGTCGTCGCCCGGCCGCCCGCCGTAGAGCTTGCCGCACTCGTCCACAAGCATGGTCGCCAGCGTTTTTGCCGTATAGCCTACGTGTACCACCGTCTCCATAAACGCAGCGATATCCTCCACCCTCCAGCCGAAGTTATACGC
>CADBNA010000477.1 GCA_902795835.1 uncultured Lachnospiraceae bacterium
GATAAGTCCGTGACGGAAAACACCCGCGTTTCCTATCCGATTGAGCACATTGACAAGATCGTCAAGAAGGTGAACGGCATTTCCTCAGGCCCTGCAGCAAAGAATGTGATCTTCCTGTCGGCAGATGCTTTCGGCGTACTGCCGCCGGTTTCCATCCTGACCCCGGAACAGACCCAGTATTATTTCCTGTCCGGTTTTACTGCCAAGCTGGCAGGTACCGAGCGCGGCATTACCGAGCCGGTTCCCACATTCTCCTCCTGCTTCGGACAGCCCTTCCTGGAGCTGCATCCGACCAAGTATGCGGAGGAACTGGTTAAAAAGATGGTAGCCAACGGCGCCCGCGCATTCCTGGTCAATACCGGCTGGAACGGCACCGGCAAGCGTATTTCCATCAAGGATACCCGCGGCATCATCGACAACATTCACAACGGCGAGATCCTGAAGGCGCCTACCAAGGTGGTTCCTTATTTCAATCTTGAGGTTCCCACCGAGCTGCCTGGAGTGGATTCCAGGGTGCTGGATCCGAGAGATACCTATGAGGATCCGGCTGTCTGGGAAGAAAAGGCAAAGGATCTGGCGGGACGTTTCATCAAGAACTTCGTCAAGTATGAAACCAATGACGCCGGCAAGGCGCTGGTGGCAGCAGGCCCGCAGCTGTAAAAAACTGCAGAATTCTAAAGGCTTTGTACTGACTATCAGTAGGAACAGAGCCAGACATTACATCAGTATCAGCAGAACTGGGAAAGAGGCGCTCCGGGATGGTCCGGGGCGTCTTTTTGGCCGGAAAAACGATGAAAAGCCGTTAATTTACTAACAATTCTTTATTTTTCAGATTTTTGTGATAATATAGTACAGGCTGAATGAGGGATACCGCTGATTCCGGCAGGAAATGCGCCGGAGGATGCACAATAAGGTTCATGCCGGCTGCGGCTGTCATGAAACAGAAGAAAAACAGCGAGGTAGAAAGATTGGCACAGTACCCATACAAAACCAGAGAAGGCGGCGCAACAGTAACTGTATTCGTTCCCTACGACTGCAATAACCATTGTCCGTTTTGCATAAATAAGGAAGAATACAGCGATATGACAGGGTTTTCCCTGGAAAAGATCTGTGACAGCATCAGGACGATGGATGAGATTACGCCCTACTGTGATTTTGTGTTTACGGGCGGAGAGCCTATGGCAAATCTCGAGTCCCTGCAGGTGATGCTGGACTGCATCCCCACTACGCACCGGGTGTTTATCAATACCACTTTCCCGGTACAGAACGAATACAGCGCGGATGACATGATTGCCTTTACCGAGCGCAATAAAGACAAGATTACCTGCATCAACATTTCCCGGCACCTTGTTAAATATGTGGAGGAGTCACCCGACGATGTGATTGCGCGGATCGCGACCAAAAAGCGCGTGAACTGCGTGCTGTACAAGAAATATCCGAAGGAGAAGCTGCAGGAATATGCCGACCGCTTCGTGGAATACGGCATTCCGGTACAGTTCCGCTATGACTATACGGAGACCACACCGGAAAACCTGTATGAGCAGGACAATGATCCCATTCTCCAGGACCTCAAGCATTACTTCAATTATAAAGGCCTGGACGGCTGCCGCATGCGCAACGGGTTCCATTTTGAGTATAAGGGTCTGCATATGACCTATCACAAGACGCTGCCCTACTCCACGATTATTGAGGAAGGGCCGGACGGGGTGACCTACGCAATTCTGTATGATATTATCATCAAGCAGAACGGCGATATCCATTCTGACTGGACCGGGGTAATGATGGATGTGGACGCCTACCGTCATGTGGTGTTTGAGCCAAACGACAATAAGCTGATAGAGGGCGTGAACGATTTCTGATGACGTCCGGAGCAATAAAAGAACGGGGTGAGCGGCTTTGAGCCGGCACCCCGTTTTCTGTTACGCTGCTGTGAAGTATGTAAAATGCTGCGTCAGTGCTTATCGGCAGATGTTTTTTTGATAGCATTCCCCTGACCGGGCAGGTCCACATCGTCGTCGATGGAAATGGCGCTGTCCTCCACTTTAGAACGCGGCATATCCTTCTTGCTGATGAAGAAATATTTGCGGATAGCGAAGAGAATGCCAATCGCCGCCACGCCGACCAGGATTTCCCACATGTGCAGCTTCTGCAGGATCAGCTCCCTCGTAATCGCCAGGGAAAGGACTTCCACGATGGAATCCAGGGTCTGGTGGAGCAGCACATGGACAAGCTCAATAGCGATAATGACATTGATGACATATTCCAGGAAATGAATGAGGCTTTCGGAGCCTTCATCTATCAGCACGCCGAACTGGCCGGGAATGCTGACCATGGTCAGCACAATGGCTACAATAATCGTAAGCGCCACCAGATATTGCAGATAACCGGAAACCCGGTACAGGAATGTCTTGGCGCTTTCCAACAGCCGGTCGGCCTTAGTTTCATTATTTTTATATTCGCTGGTCATAGTTATCCCTCGTTTCTTGCGAAATGGCCTGCTCTCATCTATAATGATTGATGAAATTATAACATAGTTTTTTCATACACGAAAGCACCAAACAGCGCGAAGCTAATATGTATTGCGGCGCTTTCTCCGGGCTTGCGAAAAATAAAAGGGAAAAAAGATATGAAATGGAAGAAATATACGATTCATACAACAACGGAAGCAGAAGACATTGTCAGCCTGATGCTGAATGAACTCGGTGTAGAGGGCGTGCAGATTGAAAACAATGTCCCGCTTTCCGACGCGGATACAAAAGGCATGTTTATCGATATCCTGCCGGAGCTGGGCGAAGATGACGGGACTTCACGCGTCAGCTTTTTCCTTCATTTAGAGGAAAATGACGGCGCGGACAATGCCGCCGGAAATCCTGTCAATGCCGCCGTAACCGGGGCGTGCGACAATTCGTATACTATTGCGGATAAGATCTGGACGGAGACAGAGATCGGGGAACTCCTTGCAAAGGTCCGGGAAGGCCTTGAGGAAATCGCCGGCTATGCCGACATCGGGGAAGGACGGATCGAGGAAGGCGTCACGGAAGATGCAGACTGGCGGGACAACTGGAAGCAGTACTTTAAGCCGATTCAGGCGGGCGGTTTCCTGATTAAGCCCACCTGGGAAGATATTCCCAATGAAGTGGCGGCAGAAGCTGCCAGCGGCGCGCTCAAGGTAATTGAGATCGATCCGGGCACCGCTTTTGGCACAGGCTCTCATGAGACGACACAGCTGTGCCTTAAAGCAATTGAAAAATATGTGGGCGCAGCCGACGGAGCAGGCGTGGGAACAACCGCCGGCGCGCGCATGCGCGTACTGGATGTGGGTACGGGAAGCGGTATTCTCGGAATCGCCGCGCTGAAAGAAGGAGCAGCCTACTGCATGGCCACGGAAGTGGATGAGATGTGCGAGAGCTCCATTATGGATAATATCGGATTCAACGATATTACGGAAAATGAATTTGAACTGCTGATCGGAAACATTATTGACGACCCCGCCGTCAGAAGGGTGGTGCATGAAGCGGCTCCGGAGGGCTTTGACATTGCCATCGCCAATATCCTTGCGCCGGTCATCGTCATGCTGGCAGGCAAAGGGCAGATCGACAGTTTCGTAAAGGCCGGAGGCATTTTCATCACCTCAGGAATTATCGATACGAAGGAAGCAGAAGTAACAGAGGCTTTCCAAAGCAATCCGGCCTGGGAGATCCTGGAAATCAATCACCAGGGTGAATGGGTGAGCGTGGTCGCAAGGCGGCAGTGAAGCTTATACATCAGGAAATATAAACTTTCTGTTCAAAAGTTACTGAAATAAGTATGAAAACGAATGCGGATGTTCCGGCGCTGCTGCAGCAATATGCCGGAACTTTGAAAACAAGAAGCCATGAGGCGCATAAAGGTACATACGGACGGCTGCTGATCCTGGCGGGAAGTCCGGGCATGGCGGGCGCGGCGTATCTGGCAGGTCTGGCGGCGTTTCGCTGCGGCATCGGGATGGTGAAATACCTGGGCCCGGAATGCAACCGCCTGGTTTTGCAGACCCTGCTGCCGGAGGCAATGTATGAAAGCCTGCCTGAAACTGCCGGAGGCTGCTCATTGGAGACATACCGCGAAAAGCTCATGGAAAGCATTTCCTGGGGCGATTATATGATCCTGGGACCGGGACTTTCCAGATCGGCAGAGGCGAAGCGGCTGGTCAGAACGCTTTTTACTCCCGCAGCAGGAGAAATCCTGCGTCAGAAGAAGCTGATCATAGTGGATGCGGATGCGCTGAATATTATGGCAGAACACGGCCTGGATCCCGGACGGCTCGGACCGGCAGCTGTCATTACGCCGCACATTGTGGAAATGAGCCGGCTTTGCGGCATTTCCCCTGAAGAAACAGAGGAGCGGCAAAATGAAACCGCTGCGGAGTACGCGAATGCGCATGGAGTTGCCGTGGTACTGAAAAGCGCAAGGACGGCTGTTTCTGCCGGGCCTGCCAGATGGATGCTGGACAGCGGATGCGGCGCCATGGCCAAAGCCGGCAGCGGGGATGTACTCTGCGGATTCATCGCAGGTATTACTGCTGTGGCAGCAGCGGCAGTTGAGGCGGATACAGTGAAGGCTGGAGATGGCACAAATCTGAAGGGATTCCTGGGAGACACCCTGCCCCTGGCAGTCCATCTGCATGGGAGAGCCGGATGCATTGCCGCCGGCCATAAAGGCGAGCACAGCATACTGGCCCGTGATATTGCGGAAGCAGCAGGAGAGGCGCTGGCGGAAGCCGCGGAATAAAGACTGAGGAGGAAAGGAACGGTTATGGGCATCCCGATAGAGACTGTGAAAACAGATGCTTTTGAAATGGAGTATTTTAAGTTCGGCAGAGGGAGCAAAAACCTGGTGATCCTGCCGGGCCTGAGCGTACAGAGTGTAATGGGCCTTGCGGATGCGGTGGCGGAAGCGTATCAGGAGCTGACAGAAGAGTTTACCATTTATCTGTTTGACCGCAGGAAACAGCTGCCGCCGGAATACACAGTGCGGGAAATGGGACTGGATACGGCAGAAGCGATCCGGCAGACCGGGCTTCATGATATCTGCCTGTTCGGAACATCCCAGGGGGGAATGATTGCGCTGACCATAGCCATTGAGCATCCGGAACTGGTACATAAGCTGGTGGTGGGCTCTTCTTCAGCGCATCTTGCAGAGGAACAGTACGAAACCATAGAAGAATGGGTCCGGCTGGCAAAGGAAGGAGACGCGGAAGGACTGTACCTGGCATTCGGACAAAGAATTTACCCGCCGGCGGTTTTTGAACAGTGCAGGGAAATGCTGGCATCCGCGGCAAAAACCGTGACAAAGGAAGAA
>CADBNA010000478.1 GCA_902795835.1 uncultured Lachnospiraceae bacterium
ATCACATTCTGTCCTGTGTCCTGGATCCAGTCTACATTATACTGTCCCCACTGGGCATCATACCAGAACATATCCGTGGGAACATTCGCCTCATTCCGATTTTCCCTCACATAGCCATACGGGATAAGATCGTTCGGCAGGGCATCCAGATCCCACGCAGCCGCGTAGCTGCTGCCGGAATTATCGGAGTCAGTCGTTTCACCGGCTGCTTCGGCTTCTTCGGTCTCTCCTGTTCCTTCGGTTGCTCCTGTTTCTACGGTATCACCGGCTGCTCCTGTCGCTCCGGTTTCTTCTGTCCACTGGCCTTCTCCGGATTCACCGCCTTCTGACAGTTCGTCTCCTGCTTCGGCAGCCTGACCGGGCTCCTGTCCTTCATCCATCGGCTCCGTCCCGCTCAGGGAATACGCGTTCTCTCCGGGTCCTGCCGCCCCTGCTTCAGCCGGAGCTGTCAGGACTTCTCCGTTTTCCCCTTTCTTCCCGCCGATAATGCCAGAAGTAAGAATCATACAGACAGCAAAACAGGCGGCCACGGCCAGCATGAAAACGAGTGCCTTCGTCTGATTCCTTCTCCGGTCTCTGTTATCCCATTTTCCCGACATGTTTCATCTCCTTCTTTTACCTTCTCAGCCGTGCGTCTCCTTTTTCTGCGGCATTGCGGCGGGGATCTCAAAACCGGTCTGAATATCTATATAGCGCTCCTCCCTGGCTGACACCAGTATCGCCTCGCTGACTTCCAGCATATGCAGCGCCATATCACCGTTTGCACGGTTCGGGCGGCCCTGTGCGACAGCCTCCGCCATATCCACCAGACCGATGCCCCGGTCGTTTTCGACAAAGCTTACCGCATCGTACGGATGCTTTACCTCGGCAATATCCCAGGGGATCTCTTCGTCCCCTTCTTCGCGGGGCATATTCTTCCAGCGATACGTGCTCTGATCCTTAATCAGCAGATCTCCTCCAAAGAGATTCGGACCGCCGTTCGGATCCTCATCGCTCATTACAACCGTTGCCTTTTCTCCGTACAGCTCCATGCGCGGCGCCAGGGAATCCCAGGCATCCCAGACCATATTGTAGTTGACAATGGCGCCGCTCCTGAACTTCAGCACGGCCATCAGGGATGTCATGATCTCCGGTTCAACATCAAACGTCTCCCCGGCCCTCGGCCCGGAATGAATCGTGCGGGCGGACTGAGGCTGAATGCCCATGGCACAGACTTTCTCCACCGGGCCCAGCAAGGAGAGAAGAGCCGTCATATAGTAGGGTCCGATATCCAGCACCGGACCGCCGCCGGCCTGGTAAAAGAACTCAGGGCCGGGATGAAACCACTCCCATCCGTGGGAGATGCAGTTCGCTGTTCCTCCGTTGATTTTCCCCAGAATGCCCTCATCCAGCAGCCGGCGGATGGTCTGTATCCTGGCGCCCATAAAAGTATCCGGCGCACAGCCCACATACAGACCCTTTTCCCTGGCAGCATCCATGATCTCCTGCCCTTCAGCAAAAGTCGAGGCCAGAGGCTTCTCCGAATAGACATGTTTGCCGGCCTGCAGGGCAGCCAGATTGTAATGATAGTGCGCAGCCGGCGTCGTCAGGTTCAGAATCACATTAATGTCAGGGTCAGCGATCAGTTCATCCCCGGAAGCATATGCTTTCTGAAAACCGTACTGCTCCTTCTTCGCCTCTGCTTTCAGCGGCGTGCGGCAGGCACAGCCATACAGTTCAATCATCTCCGGATACTTCTGCAGATTCGACAGATACGCATGGCAGATATCTCCCAGACCAATCACACCCAGTTTCAAAGCTTTCATATGCTTCCTCCTCTGTCTTTTTTCGCGCCTTCTTTCTACCGCTGAAAAAGCCTCGGTATTATATTGATTTTAGTGTATACCTATCACGAACTACTTGTAAATACTCCACTTTTCCATTTACAGCAGCCGGACATGCAGGCAGGTCATTTATGCACATCACTTATGCGAATCATCTAAACAAACCACATATAAAACTAAAAAATAAGACTGACGCACTCGGCAGATCCCTGCTTCATCCGTCAGCCTTTTTTTGTCATTTAGTTTTTCCCCGGAGGGCGCCGTATGTCACGCCCAGGGATTCTCCGTGGGATACGGCAGGGACTTCGGCTGGTTGTAGCCGATGTCTTCCACGCCCAGATAGCGGAATACATCGAACAGGGCTTTTGCGTGATGGCCGAAGGCCACTGCCCCGTGATGCGGATACCGTTTCTGGATCAGAACGTGGCGGTAGAAGCGTCCCATCTCATGAATGGCAAATACGCCGATTCCGCCGAAGCTGGTGGTGGCCACCGGCAGGACTTCGCCTTCTGCGATATAGGAGCGGAGCTTGCCTTCGCTGTCGCACTGCAGGCGGAAGAAAGTGATCTCGCCGGGCGCGATATCGCCTTCCAGGGTCCCTCGGGTGAAGTCCGGCTCGCCGCCGCTCTCAAGCAGCCTGTTCTGGATCAGCTGATATTTGATGGCCCTGTCGGCACACATCTTGCAGCTCGGTGTATTGCCGCAGTGGAAGCCCATGAAGGTATCGGTAAGCGTGTAGTCGAATTTTCCCTTGATCTGCTCTTCCCACATGGAAGCCGGCACGGAATTGTTGATGTCCAGCAGGGTTACGGGCTCTCCCGATACGCAGGTGCCGATATACTCGCTGAGTGCGCCATAGATATCCACCTCACAGCTTACGGGAATGCCGCGGGTCGCCAGGCGGGAGTTCACATAGCAGGGCTCAAAACCGAACTGCTCCGGGAATGCGGGCCAGCACTTGTCTGCGAATGCCACATACTGCCGCGCGCCCTTGTGCTCCTCTGCCCAGTCAAGCAGGGTCAGTTCAAACTGTGCCATTCTCTCCAGCAGCTCCGGATAATAGCGGCCTTCGCCCATCTCGGCTGCCATGTCCTCGCAGACATCTTTGATCCGCGGATCGCCGGCGTGGGCTTTATAGGATACCAGAAGGTCCAGCTCGGAGTTTTCCTCAACCTCAACACCCAGCTCATACAGGCCTTTGATCGGCGCATTGCAGGCGAAGAAGTCCTGCGGGCGCGGTCCGAAGGTGATAATCTTCAGGCCTCTCAGGCCGATGACTGCGCGGGCGGCAGGAATGAAATCACGGATCATGCCGGCAATATCCTCCGCCGTGCCGACGGGATACTCCGGAATAAAGCCCTTGAGATGGCGCATGCCCAGATTGTAGGAGCAGTTCAGCATGCCGCAGTATGCGTCGCCGCGGCCGTTGATCAGATCGCCGTCGCCTTCTGCAGCTGCCACAAACATACAGGGACCGTGGAAATATTTGGCAATCAGGGTCTCCGGGGTCTCCGGTCCGAAATTGCCAAGGAATACGACAAGGGCATTGACACCCGCTGCCTTGACATCCGCAACTGCCTTCAGCATGTCTTTCTCATTTTCTACGGTTACCGGGCACTCATACAGTTCTCCGCCGAAAGCCTGGATGATAGCCGCGCGGCGCTTTTCGGAAAGCGCGATCGGGAAGCAGTCGCGGGATACGGCAATCAGGCCGAGTTTGACTTCAGGTATATTGGTCATCATGTTCACAGATCCTCCTTTATATCAATATTAACACCGGTCAGGCCGATATGTGCGCCATCTTTTGCCTCCTGCGAATCCGGGTGGGCAAGGAGCCATTTATTTTTTGCCGTCATCCAGGTATCTTCCTCACATCCCGGGGCAAAATCCGGTTTTTCCAGATTGGTTCCTCTCGGGAGAGCCACTGCAACGCGGAACCCTTCTTCCTGGTTTACGTGGCAGGGGGCATAGTGAAGGGAGGTGGCATAGACTTCTACCGGTACGCCGGCAGGCGCGCGGAAAGCCATAACCGTCCCGGTATCCAGCTGCCCGTTTTCGATATCCTGCTGACGGGCCAGAAGCAGGATAAAATCTTTCCAGCCGATATTGATTTCACTGTCCCTGTGGTATTCCAGGCAGTTCAGCTTTGTATTCCGGCCCCAGCACATGCCCAGTTCGATCGGCATGCCGCCGTAGGCGCGCATCTGCAGGTCATTAAAAACTTCACACGCTTCCAGACTGCCTATGCCGGCCTGATAAGCTGTCCCCTCTTCCGGCAGGGGGATCTCTTCCATGGCAGAGAGCAGGCCCGCCGTGTCATACCCTTCCAGCACCCGGCCGTACGGCCGGAATTCCGGATCGGTTACAGAATAGATATGCATACATGTCCTCCTCAAAAGAATTTCAGGAAACAGCGTCCTCAAAGAATTTCAGGAAACAGCGGTTTCATGACAGCATAGATCTTGCGGAACTTCTGATACTGCTTTTCGTAGCGCTCTGTCAGTTCCGGATCCGGCATCGTCGTGGATGCCCTTTCCACCAGAGCGTCTGCGGCATCCTGCACACTTGCAAACTGCCCGCATCCTACCATGGCCAGCATGGCGCCTCCGTAACCCGGTCCCTGCTCTGTCTTTACCATGTCCAGCGGAATGCCCAGGACATTGGCAAAAATCTTTCTCCAGAGAGGAGATTTGGCACCGCCGCCGCAGATGGTGCTGCGGGACAGATCCAGCCCCAGAGAGCGGGCAACTTCCACGGAATCCCGGATGGCAAAGGCTACGCCCTCCAGCACGGCCTGTACCAGGTCTGCCCGGGACGTGTCCATAGTCATTCCGGTAAATGTGCCTCTGGCATTCACATCATTGATGGGGCTGCGTTCGCCCATCAGGTAGGGCAGGAAGAACACGTGGTTGCAGCCCAGCCTGTCATCTGTAATGTCCTTCTGCTCGGCCGCGTAATCCTTTGTCTGCAGTATGTCTTCACACAGCCATTTGTTGCAGCTTGCGGCGGACAGCATACACCCCATCAGGTGATAGCCGCCGTCGGCATGGGCAAACGCGTGCAATGCGTTATTCGGATCTACGCCGAAGGTCTTCGAAGAGATAAATACCGTGCCGGAAGTGCCCA
>CADBNA010000479.1 GCA_902795835.1 uncultured Lachnospiraceae bacterium
CGCGGCCGTTCTTGGTAGAACCCATACCTTTTTTATGTGCCATTTAGGTTACACCTCCATTAGTCATAATCAGTTGCGGATAATCAAGCGTTGATGGTTGCGATCTGAACCTTGGAATAAGGCTGTCTGTGACCCTGCGTTCTGCGATAGCCTTTTTTCGGCTTCATCTTGTAGACGCGGACCTTCGCGCTCTTGCCGTTCTTCACCACATTGGCAGTGACGGACGCGCCCTCGATCACCGGGGCACCGAACACAGCGGTCTCACCATCGACAACGGCCAGAACCTGGTCAAACTTCACAGTTTCACCGGCAGCGACGTCCAGCTTCTCAACAAAGATAACGTCACCCTCAGCGACGCGGTACTGCTTACCGCCAGTCACGATGATAGCATGCTTCATGCAAATATCCTCCCTCTTTACAGGTCTCGCTCTGGGGGCGGAGCCTCGGCCCACTTCAAACCCCTTCAATGCGGCTTTACGATGATACCACGCAAGCGGGTCAATGTCAACAACTTTTCCTTTGTTTTTTCAGCTTTTTTACTAAAAAATCAGGCATGATCCAATCAGGCATGATCCAAGGCTTCCGGATTTATAAGAACCGCTTCCCCGCTATTGGCATCCCGACTGATAAGATAGGAATACACCGTTCCGTCCATGTCTCGATAGCGGAGCAACAGATCCGGGGAATCTTCGTTAAGGCGATCGGTGATCTGCAGCGCGCTGTTCTTCATGCAGCTGCAGCGCCAGAGAGAGCGTCCCTCCAGGATGCCGTCCTCTGCGTTTACTTCAGAAAGCTGTACATCGTAAACGCTTCCCATTGCCCGAAGGCAGAGCTCCTCCCCTTCCGAGATGCTGAGCTTGTCCAGAAATTCAACCGATCCATCCTCAATCTGCTCCATGGACGTGATTGTCAGTTCCCCTGTTTCGCTCCGCTCTGTCGGCATCCATTTGTCGGCAAGCAGCCCGTCGAGTTGCTCATACGGGATCGTGAAAGAGATGATCCCGGAGGCGTACGGCCCGATCTCATAGAGATCCGAGAAAACGACCAGTCCGCTTTCATCCAGATACCAGGAGCCATCCCGAATCAAACTGGTCATGGCGTTTGTATACCCGCCATAGCCATTGATGTAATCCGCGCTTACACGCTCTGAAGTATCCGGATCCACTTCGACCAGGTGAATCATGTAATCAGAGACTCTGCTCCGGAACGCATACAGGTCCGTTGTCAGGTCCTCCAATGTCAGAAGCGCGCCTGTCTCTGCGTCGAAGTTATATGCTCGTGCTACACTCATTCCGTGAGCGCCGCCCGTGAATTCATAGCTGAGAAAGCGGACTGCAATCACACGCTCGTCAGCGCGGAAAACACTTGCCTGCCGGTCAGCCGTGAACGTTAGCGGCAAACTGTCCGTTCCGGACTGGACTGCATAGGTATAATTATCCTCCGCAATCTCCAGCATGCCGTTAAAGCCCCAGGGATCTCCTTCTTCCACATTTCCACCGGTATAGAAGCGTTCATTCTCGGCTGTGAGAAACGCATTAATCGCCTCAGCGGCCGGCTCCCGTCCCGGGATGCGCACTGTCGGCGTCTCATAGCTGAACTCCAGAATCAGCTGTGTCCCTTGGGCGGGATCATATTGCTCCCATTCAGCACGGTCAAAGCGGATGATAATCCGGCTGCCCGGCTCGATTGCAGCAGGCTGTGGCTCGTCCCGTTTCTCCTCTGCTTCCGGACTGGGTTCCGGGAGGATCAAGGGTGCCGGCGTCGCAAGAGGCTTTTCCGTTGCCTCCGGCAACGGGGGCAGCTCAATCCCCCGGATCTTATCCAGCGCGCCGCAGCCGCCCAAGGAGAACGAGAATATGCAGACAATAACAAAAGCAAAAAACCGTTTCATATCATTCATTCCTTTCTGGAAGCTTTTCCTCCGGGATCTCACGGGCCAGCGAAGAATTGGTATAACGCCGGTCATCCGTCACTTCCCGGATCACGGAAATCATCGGCGGCAGCTCCGCCTGCTGGCACTCATCTTCCAATTCGATCTCCATAAACGCCCTGTCATCCCAAAATGGGAACACATCAATTTCAAACATCATTCCCCGGTAGGGCAGGCAATAGCGGGTCTTCCGAATCACCCGCCGTTTGGGATCCGCATTCTTTAAAAGAACTTTATATTCTTCTTCTGTAATTTCCCACTCATCTTCCGCACGGCGCAGATCGGAAATTCGTTTTTTTATCGTATGCGTATACACATATCGCCCATTTCTTCCCCGCTTGCGCACCCGTTCTGAGATTCCTTTTGGCGAGAGCAGGTAGATCTGTTCGATTTCTGTGGCCTCAGCTTCTTTTTCCAGAATCGCCAAATCCGGATAGCGGATCAAAAACTTGCGTTCAATTTCAAAGTGTTCCTGTTCCACGAGCACGATCCTTTCTGCGCACTCTCAAAGTGCCGCCATAGTATATCGAATAAGCAAGAAGAAATCAAGGCGAATTTCCCCGAAAAATGTATTCTGCCGAAGTTTTCGACGCGCATTCCAAAATATCCGCCGCAGAAGCCGTCATGTTTCTGCGGCGGCTTATCACGAATCATTGCATAGGCAGCTCAAAATGGGACTTCGTTCCCTTCCATCGAATTGGTCTGTTCAGCTTCGTTTTCAAAGAACACGGCATGCTTTGGCGTTCCGACTGCTGTCATAGCCATGCCCAGTGTTCCAATCGCTGTCAGCTCTCTTCCAAATTTTTGCAACCTTTCACGCCGA
>CADBNA010000480.1 GCA_902795835.1 uncultured Lachnospiraceae bacterium
AATAATACCGGGAGGGATCCATTATGGGTAAATTTGTGATTCGTACTGTCAAGACAGGCATCATGTTCAACCTCAAAGCCGGCAACGGGGAAGTGATCGCTACCTCGGAGATCTATACGACCGAAGCGGCCTGCCGCAAGGGCATTGCCAGCGTGATCCGCAACGCGCCCATCGCTCCGGTGGAGGATCAGACGGTCGAGGGCTTCACCAAGGAAAAGCATCCCAAGTTTGAAGTATATCTGGACAAGGCCGGCGAATATCGCTATCGCCTCAAAGCCACCAACGGCCAGATCATCGCCACAGGCGAGAGCTATAAGTCCAAGAACAGCGTCATGAACGGCATCGAATCGGTCAAGAAAAACGCGGCCGAAGGGAATATCGTCAAGGAAGAAGTCAAGTAAATCGCCTGTCAAGTCCGCAATGCACAAAAACAATATGGAAAAAGAGGGGAAAGATTGTGCTTTCCCCTCTTTTCTTATAGCTTGCTATTGATTACAATATCTGATAAGATACGTTTGTTTATATTACTCAGAGAGAAAGGGACGATGAAGAGAGATGGCGAATTTCAAAACCTTGTTCAAACCCCGCAATATGAGCGAGGGTACTCCGTGGAAGGGACTGGCGATGTTTGCCATTCCGCTGATCCTCGGCAACTTCGCCCAGCAGCTCTACAACACGGTGGATACCATCGTTGTAGGCAACAGTAAATGGGGATATAGTGCGCTGGCCGCGGTCGGCAGCGCGTTTCCGATCCTGATGGTGATGATGGCCCTGTTCGTTGGCGTGGCTACCGGCGCGGGCATCATGGTGGCACAGTTCTTCGGCGCCCGCAATAAGGAAGGCCTCGGCAAGACGATCGCCAACTGTGCGATCCTGACCGTGGCGGTAAGCTTGTTCATTATGATCGTCGGCCCGATCATCGTCGATCCCATGCTTCATGCGGTCAATACGCTGCCGGAACTGTACAATGACTGCCGGACGTATCTCATCATTTCCTTCCTTGGGATCCTGGGTAACTTTGGCTACAATATTTTCAGCGGTATCCTCCGCGGCATGGGCGACTCCTTCTCCGCGCTGGGTTATCTGCTCCTGACGACTGTTTTGAATATCATCGGCGACCTGCTGCTGGTCAATCCCCTGGGTGTGGCCGGCGTGGCGCTGGCTACCATCTTCTCTCAGCTGGTATCCGGTATTCTCTGCATCCGGAAAGTGCTGTCGCTGAAACAGTATTTCACACTGACGAAAAAAGAGTGGAAACCCGATTGGGCGTACATAAAGCGCATTATCAGCTTGGGCATTCCTTCGGGCATCACGATGGCGCTCTCCAGCGTGTCTAATCTGCTTGTTACCCGTCTGATCAACGGCTTCGGTGACAGCCTGTTCATCGCCGCCAACTCCCTGACGATCCGCGTGGATGGCTACGCCATGATGCCCACCATGAGCTTCGGCATGGCCATGTCCACCTACGCCGGCCAGAACATAGGCGCCGGGCGTATGGACCGTGTCCGGGAAGGTCTGAAGCAGTGCATCATCATGGCGGTGATCGTTTCCGGCGTCATGACTCCGGTGGTGCTCTTGGGCGGCCCGTACCTGCTGCGGATCTTCACGCCGGAGCTGGCGCTCAACAAAATGACCATGGGGCTCATTTATATCATCTGCCCGTGCTACCTCATCAACTCCATCGCGCAGCCTATGATGGGCGTTATCCGCGGCGCAGGCGATACCGTATCTCCGATGTGGATGGGCATTGGCACCAATATCATCCTTCGCCTGATCACCGCCTATGGCTTTGTCGCCATTGCCAGAAGCGTCGGCGCTTCCCTCTGGACGCAGGAGAGAATGGTGTTCCTGTCGATGGTCACCGGTATGGTCGTTAACGCGATCGCCACGTACTTTGTGTATAAGTTCGGTCGCTGGAAAAAGCTTCGCATCATGCAGTTCGGCCGCGGCCCCGGAGGACCCGGCGGCCCCGGAGGTCCTGGCGGACCCGGCGGACCGGAAGGCCCTGCTCCCGCTGCGGAATAAACCGATGATTTCTGAAACGGACGGCTTTGCCGTCCGTTTTTCTATGGGATATCTATTGACGCTTCCGTTCGGGAAAGGTAAAATATCGATATAAAACGTTGCAATGAATGTAAGGAGCGCCAATGGGTTTGGATAAAGCCGCGGATCTGATCCGCAAGATGAAGAATACCACCTGCAGCGTGGTCGTGGTGGCCGCGGGGTCCTCCCAGCGGATGGGCACGGACAAGCTTTACCTTGAACTGGAGGGTATGCCTGTGCTTGCCAGGACGCTGCGGGTATTTGACGAG
>CADBNA010000481.1 GCA_902795835.1 uncultured Lachnospiraceae bacterium
TACTGATCGACAGCGGCGGTGTACTGGCCGGCGTGCTTCTGGCCGGACTGGGCGCTGAAATCAGAAAACGCAGATCCGGGCAGAAAAGCAGGACAAAATGATATACGGACAAAGAGCAGCCATGACCATGGCTGCTTTTGCCGCTTAGGGTGCTACTCAGGGTGTTGCTCAGGGTGCTACTCAGGGTGTTGCTTAGGGTGCTGCTTAGGGTGTTGCTTAGGGCGCCGCTTAGAGTGCCGCTTAGGGGACGCGATTGACTTAAAACAAGAGGAGAAAGACACACATGCGTAACGAAAACTTTACGGAAGGCAAAATCCTGACGCCTATGCTGCGCTTTGCCATTCCGGCTCTTCTTGCCATGCTTCTGCAGACATTGTACGGTGTGATCGACCTGCTTATTGTCGGACGGTTCAGTGATCCGGCCAGTGTATCGGCTGTATCCACGGGATCCATGGTCATGCAGACCTTTACATCTATTGTGATGGGAATCTCGATGGGTGTAACCATTCTGCTTGGGCATCAGATCGGGAGAAAAAAGCCGAAGGAGGCAGGCCGCACGATCGGTGCTTCCATCTGCCTGTTTGGAGCGATGGCGCTGGTCATGACGGTACTGTTTACAGCCGCGGCAGGCAGACTGGGGCAGATTATGCAGGCACCCGCGGAGGCATTCGCCCAGACGGTTTCTTATATACGCATCTGTTCCTTTGGATTTGTCTTTATTATTGCCTTCAATCTGCTGGGAGCCGTATTCCGCGGAGTCGGCAACGCGCAGATGCCTCTGATCAGCGTGGCAATTGCTTCTGTCACCAATGTTTTCGGGGATCTCCTGCTGGTGGCAGGATTTCATATGGGCGCCTCAGGCGCGGCGCTGGCTACTGTTGCCGCCCAGGCGATCAGTGTAGTCATCTCACTGCTCATAATACGCCATATTGAGCTGCCCTTCCGTTTTGACCGGACCGATGTACAGTTTGACAGAAGTATTATTGTCCGGATACTGCGTTACGGTGTTCCGCTGGCTCTTCAGGACTTTCTGGTCAGCATCAGTTTTCTGGTCATTATTGGCATCGTAAACACCATGGGTGTAACGGCTTCCGCCGGTGTCGGCGTAGCCGAGCGGCTCTGCGGTCTGATTATGCTGATACCTGTCGCTTTTTCCCAGGCTGTTTCGGCCTTTGTGGCGCAGAACTTCGGCGCCGGGAAAATGGACCGCGCGGACCGCTCTCTGAAATACGGGATCCTGGCCTCTATTTCCTGCGGGGTTATTCTATTTTACCTGTCATTCTTTTACGGAGACAGTATGGCAGCAGTATTCGCAAAGGATCCGCAGGTGATTCTGGCTGCCTTCGATTACCTGAAGGCTTATGCCATCGATGTGCTGCTTACGTCATTTATGTTCTGCTTTACCGGGTACTTTACCGGGATGGGATTCACGTCCTTTGTCATGCTGCAGGGCATTATCGGAGGCGTGGGAATCCGGATACCTCTGGCGTTCCTCTTCAGCCGCATCCCTCCGGTTACGTTGTTCCATATAGGGCTGGCCACCCCTGCTTCCACATTCGTGCAGATCATCCTGTGCGTGGGATATTTTATTTATTGCAGGAAACAGAGAACATAAATTGCCGGCAGGCACAAATGCGGGGCAGGTGAAGAGTGACTCAAAACAATGAACCGTACCTTTTGACTTTCTGAAAAATACCACATAGAAACATCCGATTTTCAAAACAATTATGGTCATTTCTCACAATATGTGCTAAAATAAATACAATGTGACAGGTAAATATTTTGTCGCATCGCATTCAGGAGGGAGGAATGGAATATGCAAAGTAATATGCTTGCGATGATACTGGCAGGCGGCAGGGGCAGTCGTCTGAAGGATCTGACGAATAAGGTCGCAAAGCCGGCTGTTGCTTATGGAGGGAAATACAGAATTATCGATTTTCCGCTGAGCAACTGCGCGAACAGCGGCATCGACGTGGTCGGTGTGCTCACGCAGTATGAGTCAGTGGAGCTGAACAGCTATGTCGCCGCGGGGAGCAGATGGGGCCTGGATACCAATGAGAGCGGTGTCTATGTGCTGCCGCCCAGAGAGAAGGCGGATGCGGATCTGGATGTGTACAGGGGCACGGCGGATGCCATTTCCCAGAACATCGACTTTATTGACAACTATAGTCCCGAATATCTGCTGATTCTTTCCGGCGATCATATTTACAAGATGAATTATGACAAGATGCTGGACTACCACAGGGAGCACAATGCGGATGCTACGATTGCGGTCATCGGCGTGCCTATGAAGGAGGCCAGCCGTTTTGGCATCATGAACACCGATGAGGATATGAATATCATCGAGTTTGAGGAAAAACCGGAACATCCGAAGAGCAATCTGGCTTCGATGGGCATTTACATCTTCACGTGGAAGACTCTGCGCAAGCTGCTTCTGGCGGATATGAAGAACCCGGATTCCAGCCATGATTTCGGAAAAGACATAATCCCGACCCTGCTGGCGGACGGACGCCGGCTCGTGGCCTATAAGTTCAGCGGCTACTGGAAGGATGTAGGCACCATCGACTCTCTCTGGGAAGCCAATATGGATCTCCTGGATCCGGACAATGACCTGAAGATGGTGGATTCCACCTGGAAGATCTACACAGAGGATGTGACCGCCCTGCCGCAGTATATCGGACCGGAGGCGAATGTCCGGACAGCTTACATCACACAGGGCTGCCGGGTGTACGGCGATGTGACACGCTCGGTCCTGTTCTCCAATACCAAGGTCGGCAAAGGAGCGAAGGTCATCGACAGTGTGCTGATGCCCGGAGCTGAGGTCGCTGAGGACGCCGTCGTTACCCGTGCCCTTGTCGCGGACGGAGTAAAGATCGGCAAAGGAGCCGTAGTGGGAACCGCGGACAGCGAGAATATCCTGCTGGTGGCAAAACGCGTAAAGGGGGAGGAATAAGATGGCAAAGGCATTTGGCATTGTAACATGCTCGTCCAAACAGACGACGATTGAGAACCTTGAGAATTACCGTTCCGTCGGCGCGATTTCTTTCCTCGGCAGATACCGGATCATTGACTTCGCTCTTTCCAATCTGAGCAACAGTGACATCAGCCGGATCCAGATCTATGTCAGCGGGAAAAAGCCCCGCTCCCTGGTGGAGCATGTGGGCAGCGGCCGGCACTACAACGTCAATTCCAAGAGGGGCCGGATCCAGATGCTGTTCCCGCAGGTGAGCGCCAGAGACAGCATCTACAACACCGATATCAACGGTTTTATGGAAAACATTGACTTTATCAGCCGGATGCACGAGGAATATGTGATCATCTCGCCCAGCTACATGATCTTCAAGGAAGATTACCGGGAGCTGCTGCAGAAGCATATCGATTCCGAGGCAGACATCACGGTGCTGTATCACCGCGTGGACAATGCAAAGGAAAACTATCTCCACTGCAATATTGTCAACCTGAACAGACAGAGGGGCGTCCTGAGCATCGAGAAGAATCAGGGCAATGCGAAAGACAGGAATATCTTCATGGAGACCTATATCATGAAGAAGACGCTGTTTGTGGAGTTGATCCACAAGGCGAAAAAGCTGTCTTCCGTATGCACGCTGCTGCAGATCGTGGACGAGGAGTGCCGGAGCGGCAACCTGGATGTCCGCGGTGTGGCGCACAAGGGTTATTTTGCGCCGATCGTTGATTTCCAGGGATACTACCGGTCTCAGATGGCGGCTCTGGACATTGATACGCTGGAGACCCTGTTCGGGGATGACTGGCCGATCTATACGCGAACTTCGGATACCAGTCCCACGCAGTATTTCAACGGCTCGAATGTGAAGAATTCATTTATCGCCAACGGCTGCTTGGTGGAAGGCACGGTGGAGAACTCTGTCATCGGCCGCGGATGCCGGATTTCAAAGGGTGCCGTGGTAAAGAACAGCGTTGTTCTCGCGTATACGCTGATAGGTGAAGACGTGCACGTGGAAAACCAGGTCGTAGACAAATGGGTGCAGATCACAAAGACCAAAGAGATTATATCCGATCCGGACACCCCGGGTTATGTCTGCCGGGATGACCATTTGTGATTGACGTCAGGTATAATCAAAGAGGCCCTCGTTTTTCTCTTCGAGCGCTTTGATCAGATGCCAGGTATATTCGGCAGCCGGTACATCGATACCGGCTGCTTTTGCTTTCTGCATCAGCACGCCGAGAAACATGTCCGCCTCGGTCCGCCGCCCGGCGTCCAGATCCTGAAGAGTGGAAAAACGGGCGCTTTTCTTGTACCCGGCAAGCGTACCCTGCGGTTCCAGATGGATTCCGTATGCCGCCGCGACACGGATGACTTCCTTTTCCAGGGTGATCCGCATCCAGTCCGCGTGTCTGCTGTCCTCGTAAGCGCCGTTGCCCACTCCCAGGATGGCCTGAGGGAGATTGACGGAGACATTGGAACAGTATTTCACCCACATGTCGGTCAGGATGTCTTCTTTGAAATGATAGTGGAGATGGGTTCGTGAAAAGAGTTCCTCAATCATCTGCACCCGCTCTGTTTTTTCTCTGTGTCCGGGCTCGCCGTAGAATATGCCGGGGGTTGTGTCCGGATCGAATGTCACGACGGAACCGATCCGGTGAGAGGCTATGCGGATCAGGGACCAGACAATCTGCGACGGGTTAATCACGGTGCCGATCTGCTCTTCGCTGTCAATGCCGTTCATAAGGCTCATGACGATCGTATCCGGGCCTGTGCTCCGGCGGATCAGATCCAGCACATCCGGAAGGGCAGTGCCCTTGACGGCTACCAGCAGAAGATCCGGCCGGCCGGATGCACCGGCAAAAGCGCGAAACTCCTCCGGGCTGCAGACCGGAGGAGTGAATGTCTCATTGTTGATGCACAGCCCCTGGCTGCGCAGGCGGGCGGCGCGTTCGCCATCCGCTACAAGATA
>CADBNA010000482.1 GCA_902795835.1 uncultured Lachnospiraceae bacterium
ACTTTCTCCAGATCAATTGTCTGCTCTGCCTGTGCAGCGACAGCAGAAAAACGGGACTGAAAATCCGCGATCTCCCCGGCCGTCAGCAATCCCAGATGACGGTTTTCCAGCATGGCCTCCTCCATCGGCGGCAGGAATCCCAGCACGGGAAGCCCGGTTTCCTTTTCCAGAACAGGCCGCAGACGCTCATACAGAGCAGGCCGGCAGGCGGTCAGGATCAGGCCGGCAATGAGACTGGGGCTCCGAAATGCGGTCAGTCCGCGGATCTGCGCCGCCAGTGTCAGACTGCTGCCGGAAGGACGCACAGCAAGAATCACCGGGATCTGCTGTGTCAGGGCAACATCCCAGGCACTGGCCTCAGTTGTTCCGGCAACTCCGTCATAAAAGCCCATGGCTCCTTCCACCAAAGCAACGGGCTGCCTCTGGCAGGCCAGGGAGCGGCTGACCCCCTCCCGCCCCTGCAGAAAGATGTCCAGATTGCGGCTGGGAACGTCCAGCACCCGGGAATGAAACATGGGATCAATATAGTCCGGGCCGCATTTAAAGGCCTCACAGGCAATTCCGCGTCCTGTCATGGCTCTGAGCAGGCCGCAGGTCAGAATCGTCTTTCCCGCTCCGCTGTTCATGGCCGAAATCATCAGCCGCGTCTTTTTGCGCATTCGTTTATCGGGTTCCTCTCTGCCGGAAATGGCAGTATCCTGAAAATTCGCGTAAACCAGCAGGACACTGAGCGAAGCGAAGCGCTGACAGGAGAACTCCTCCGCTGTTCCATACCGGATCTGTTCCTGACCGCAGGACAGGTTTTCTCCCACGCAGGCTTTCAGATTCCCAAGCCCGGCCTCTGTAAGCTCCAGGCACAGAGATGCCGGAGTATTCTCTCCTCCGGTCAGGAAAAACGTATTCTGCCCCTTAAGAACTTCCCGCACGGGATCAGGCCGCGTCCCGTGGGCTGAGACCAGATGCCAGTCCTGCCACGGGATTCCAAGCCTGGCGGCAAACAGCTGAACACTGGAAATCCCCGGAAGAATCCTGTGCGGGATATTTTCCTTTTTCAGCAGCAGCGCCAGCTTCGCGGCGCCCGAATAGAAACCGGTGTCACCGCTGTACACCACACAAATGGATGTATCATCAGTCTTCCCGGTACGTGCCTGCGTTTTCTCCCGAATAACCGAAAGAATTTTCTCAGGCCTGTATTCCGCGATCTTCTCTGCCGCGCATTCAGGGATCCCGGCCAGTAATCTCGGCGCGCCGATCAGAATATCCGCCTCCTCTACTGCCTGAAGCGCCTGCAGGGTCAGGCTGCCGGCCGCTCCGCCGCCAAGTCCGGCCAAAGTCACCATACGATCACTCCTTTGTCTCATATCCCCTGGGCGTTACCATATACCCGCCAAGCACCTGCGTCCGGGATGACCCCACAAATACGACAGTAAACATGTCCAGAACTTCTTCCCTCAGTTCCGCCAGGGACAGAATTTTCTGCTCCTGCCCGGGGCGCCCCGCGCTGCGCACCCAGCCGCATACCGTCTGGGGAGACCTGGTCTCCAGAAGAAGATCGCAGGCACGGCGCAGGTGGTCTTGACGTTTCCGGGAACAGGGATTGTAAATGCAGATGGCAAAATCAGCCTCGCCGGCGCAGCGCAGCCGCTTTTCTATCGTCTCCCAGGGCGTCAGCAGATCCGAGAGAGAAATCACGCAGAAATCATGCATAAGCGGTGCCCCAAGCAGCGCGGCGCCTGACAGTGCGGCCGTAATACCCGGAATAATCTCTATCTCTACATCCTTCAGCGCGGGATCCCCTGTCATCTGCAGGATCGGGTCTGCCATGCCGTATACGCCTGCATCCCCGGAACAGACCATGGCTACGGTCTTTCCGGAGGCGGCTGTTTCCAGGGCCCAGCGGCAGCGCTGCAGTTCCCTGGTCATAGGCGTCGCATACATTTCCTTTTCCGGATAAAGCGGTTGTACCTGCTCCACATACGCGGTATACCCGCACAGGACATCCGCCTGCTCCAGCGCGGCGCGTGCCTGCCCTGTCATACATTCCGGACTGCCGGGCCCCAGACCGACGATAAACAGTTTACTCATACGTCCACCTCCAGTCCGGCATATAGGGCTCAGCCGCCAATGCCATTGTCACCCCGTTTTCGGCGAACTTTTGGGCGATCAGAATGCCGCCGCTGCCAAGGACGGCCGCCCGCTCGCAGACATTATCCACACCGACCGTCTCCGCCACAAAAGAAGAGGATGAGAATTCTCCGGAAACCTCTGCCAGTTCTCCGGCAGAGAATGTCTGAAATGGCCAGTTATGGCTCAGACAGAAGGAAATCAGCCCAGGCTCCCCTGCCTTCCGGTCGATGGAACAGACCCTCGAGATACACAGCCTGCTCAACCTGTTCCGGATCAGAAATCGTTCAAACACCTGCCGGATTACTGCCTGCGAGGTCTTCTGCCTGCAGCCCACACCCAGGACCCCGATCCGCGGCACCAGATGTAGGACTGCTTTATTGTCGGTTATCAGGCTCAGGTGAACCATGCCGTTCTCTCCGGTGGCTACCCCCTGCGGACACTCTCCCGCGATGGGCCAGTCACTTGTCACAGTAACCGTTTTTCCCTGCAGGATATGTGAGGATACCGCCACAATCCCTTCTGTTTCCGCAATGGCGCAATTCTGCTTCTTCGCCCACTCATCCACCGCGAACAGCCCTTCCGTATCGGTAGCTGTCGTGATCACTGCCGCAGCGCCGCATACTTCGCTGATCTTCCTGGCCAGATCATTCGCCCCGCCCAGGTGCCCTCCCAGAATGGGAATGGCGTAACGGCCGCGCTCTTCCACAACCACGACCGCAGGATCTGCAGCTTTGTCTTTCAGGTACGGCGCGATGGAGCGGACCGCAATACCGGCTGCCCCGACGAAAATCAGCGCATCACAGGTATAAAAGTACTGTTTGACCCAGACCGATACGGAAATGCCCCGGTCCGCCGTTCCGTTCAGAGCCAGGGCCAGGCGGCGGGCCAGGTGTTCGCCCCGGTCTGTAAATGAAATCAGCCGCAGTTTCATACAGAAAAACCTTTCTTTTGTTTCGGGCAGGCATACTCTGCCTTCCGGTCATATTTTCCGGTATCCCGTGGCAAAACCGGGGTCGTAGAGCCGGCTTCGTTCACAGGAACCATTCAGGAAATCACCCACCAGCACCAGTGCGGTTCTGTCGATCCCGGCCTCTTTTCC
>CADBNA010000483.1 GCA_902795835.1 uncultured Lachnospiraceae bacterium
ACCGAAGAGCCGTGTCCGAGATGATCATTGCCGACGACACAGATGCCCTGATCAGCCATAAAAGTGCCGAACCTGTCATACCGCCCAATAAACTCCACCATGCCATGGGCAATCTGCAGCACGGCTTTTACGGGCTGCTCCGGGACCCATTCGATCGCGTGAATACCGGTTCTGCCATCCCTTGAAGGATATGTAAAATCTCGTTTCATAGCAGGCAATTCCCCCCATTCATACTTTTGTGTTTCCTTTTGTATATCAGTATAACAGAAGAAACCCGTTTTTGAAACTGTCCGGATGCGTCACTCTGACGGAATTCCTCTCAGCGGATAGTGCACGTCCGCCTCCAGTTTTGTGTATTTCCTTGCGTCAAATGCCTCCAGATACATCTGCGAATACTTTCTGGATGTCTTCAGGATGTCCCTGTATTCCGCGAGTGTAACGCTGCCGTCCGCTTCCAGCTTATTTCTGAGCGTCTGCAGCAGGTACTTCCAGCCGGCCGCTTCGATATAGTGATCAGCATCCACCTTGACCAGATATCCCTTCCTGTTCAGATCTGTCATGATCTGGCGGGCTGTTTTTCTCTCTGAAAAACGGGACAGCAGTTCTTTATTGGAGGGAACGGCTATGCCTGCCTCGTGATAGGCCATCAGGATCTGCCGCTGCAACTCGCGCAGGCCGGCATCCGGGTCCTCATCTCTCCCGTACAGAGAGATCCCGTTTTCGCCGGTCTGGATGACTTTTCGTTTTCTCAGTTCTTTCAGAAGCAGGTTTTGCACGCGGGTCTCTACATGAAACTCCCTTCCCATGCGTTCCAGGAATTCCGCCTGTTCCATGGCAGTCATAACGATATTCCTGCTGTGGAACTCTTTCAGGGTTTTCTCCGCCCAGGCCGCAATAACCTGCCAGTATTCCCTGTGCACCCAGCCTGCTTCTCCGATGGAAATAATCCTTTTCTTTTCCCGCAGTTCCTCCAGCAGTCCGGCCGTCCGGCTCTCTGTCAGATTCAGCCGGACTGCCAGTTCGCGGACATCCGGTATGCCGGCGCTGAAATCCCGCACCTCCTGTTCTGCGCAGGCGGACGGGTCACCCTGTTCCCGGATCCGCAGCCCGTCCAGCACCTTTTTCTGGTTTCTGCGGTGCTTCACGGCAGCAGCTTCCAGTATGACGCCGCCTGCGAAGGTCTCCACAGGGGAATAAAAGAGAAGGATAAAACGGTCGCCCTTCCGCATGACCACCGGAGTTTCAAAACGCAGCTGCACCCAGGCCTCTTCCCCCGGGCCGATGCTGTCACAGTCCAGCAGCACCGCCTTGCAGACAGCCCTGGATGAGCCAAAGCTGATATGAACCCGGCTGTTATTTTTGAGCCGGCGCCCCGTGTCTGTAAACAGACGGACCTTTGCATCAGTCATATAGGCGGGGATCATACTGTCCGGCCGGGCAAGAACTTCTCCCCGTTCCGTCTCCTCCTTTTCCACGCCGGCAAGATTCAGAGCTGCCCGCTGTCCGGCTTCCGCCCGCTCTTCGGCCTGGTTGTGATTCTGTATTCCTCTGACCCGGATCCGTTTTTCCTGCGGATACAGCATCAGTTCGTCTCCCGCCCCGCAGGAGCCCTCCGTCACCGTGCCGGTCACCACTGTGCCGAATCCTTTAACCGTAAACACTCTGTCAACCGGCATCCGGAACAGTTCCGGATCCGTGCGCCGCTCCCCGGTTTCCCGCACCATCCGGAAAATGCAGGTCCGAAGTTCTTCTATGTTCTCACCGGTCTGCGCGGACACGCAGATCTGCGGCGCTCCCTCCAGGAAACTTCCCCGGATCAGGTCACTGGTCTCCTCCTGCACGATGCCGGTCATCTCATCGTCCGCCAGATCCTTCTTCGTAAAAACGACAATGCCTTTGCGGATGCCCAGCATCCTCAGGATTTCAAAATGCTCGCGTGTCTGGGGCATGACTCCCTCATCCAGAGCAATGATCAGTAGAACCAGATCAATTCCTCCTATACCGGCAAGCATATTGCGGATAAACTTCTCATGTCCCGGGACATCGATGATGCCGATGTTGATTCCGTCCGGACCCTGAAGCGCGGCAAAACCGAGATCAATGGTAATGCCGCGTTTTTTTTCCTCTGAGAGCCTGTCTGTATCTGTGCCTGTCAGTGCTCTGATCAGACAGGTTTTCCCGTGATCCACATGCCCCGCCGTTCCTATGATCACATTCTGCATGGGCACATCCTCCTTCCGGCTTCCGGTTTTACAGGGTTCCGCCGCTGCTCACCGTCCCTGTGTGAAAGCGTCAGCAATAACTTCGTCGTCCCCATTTTGCAGCGTGCGGACAGACATCCACACTCTGTTTTCAGCCACCCGCGCAATGACGGGAATCTCATGCTGCCGGAGTTGTCTCTCCGCTTCTGCGGGATCTCCGCAGCGGGCTGTTACGGCCCAGCCCTGCAGCACGGTATCCGGCGCGGCTCCTCCGCCGATCCGGTCTAGCACCGGCTCGACAGCAAATGCCGGCGGGACCGTCTCTTTTCCGCACGGAACACATTCACGCAGTCTGGCACAGAGTTCTTCCGCATGCGTCCGGAGTGTCCGGCTGTCCGCGGCAATCATCCGGAGAACCGGTATTTTATTTACAGCCCTGTCCGTATCCAGATAATCATACAGGGTAGCCTCCGTCGCAGCCAGTGTCAGCTTATCCACGCGGAAAACCCGCGCGAGAGGATGACATTTCAGCTGATCGATCAGTTCTTTTTTCCCTGTCAGAATCCCTGCCTGGGCGCCCCCGAGAAGCTTGTCTCCGCTGCACATGACCAGATCTGCTCCCTGCTGCAGGGCATGACGGATATCCGGCTCGTCAATGCCATATTTCCCGAGTCCGGTCAGAAGGCCGCTTCCCATGTCATAGACAAACGGCAGACCGTTCGCGTGTGCCAGGGCCGAAAGCTGTTCCAGAGAGGCCTCCTCCGTAAAGCCGGTAATGCGGTAATTGCTGGGATGCACTTTCATCAGCATTCCTGTGTTTTCTCCCAGGGCGCTCTCATAGTCAGAGATCCTGGTCCGGTTGGTTGTGCCCACTTCGCGGAGAACGGCGCCGCTGCATTCCATGATGTCGGGTATGCGGAAAGCGCCTCCTATTTCGATCAGTTCGCCCCGCGACAGGATAACCTCTCTTCCGCAGGACAGTGCCGCAAGCGTCAGCAGGACGGCTGCCGCATTATTGTTGACCAGCATGGCATCCTCTGCCCCGGTCAGACGGCACAGAAGGGCTGCCGCGTGATCATGCCGGGATCCCCTTGTTCCTTTCGCCAGGTCATATTCCAGATTGGAATAGCCGCCGGCCAGTTCTGTCAGCCGCCGCACGGCGCTCTCAGACAGCACAGCTCTCCCGAGATTGGTGTGAAGGATTACGCCTGTAGCATTCACGACTCTGCGCAGGGACATGGCAGGGCTGCCCTGCAGAATGTCCTCCGCCTTCCGGATCAGTTCTGAGGGCAGCGGCGCCGCCATTCGCTCACCCTGCATGATTTCCCGCCGGGCACTGTCGGTCTCCTCCCGGAGCGCCTCCACGACCAGGGGCCGCGGCAGGTGCTGAAGAAGGGCACTCTTCTCCGCCTCCCGGAGGAGATCATCTGTGCGGGGAATTTTTCTAAGTTCTTCGTATTTATTCATGGCATGGATCCTGTTGTACCCCTGCATCATCAGCAGGGAACAATACGTTCTGTAAAGTCCTGTTGTTAATTGGGGTTTTTGCACATTCTCAGCTTCCATAGACCCCATTTCGCAGCTGCTGCCTTTACTTGACATTTCCCCCACTTCAAGAGGAGGGGGCTATCGCCTTCTGCGTATGGCTGTAAGCGATAAATCCCGGAAAAGAAGACAAAAGGGGAGTCATAGAGTCAATCAGAACCGTCCCTTTTGACTCCTGTCTCCCCATAATCCTGCTGCGAGCGGAGAGGATGGGGATCGAACCCATCCGGGAGGCTGTTAACCCCCCACAACGGTTTTGAAGACCGCGGCGCACACCAGCACGCATCCACCTCCGGAGCCGGGGCAGTGCCCCGGCACAGAATAAAACCCGTTCAGATTATTCTGTTAAAAACGTTTTTTCCTGCCTCTTTCCGCCGGCTCCGCATCCGGATACAGGATCCTGTCCACGCGTACGGCGCAGACCTTATACTCCGGCGTAGAGGAAATGCTGTCCAGGGCATCGCTGGTAAGCCAGTTGGCCCCTTCAATATAGTGGAACGGCATCCAGCATTCGCCCGGACTGGTCTTGTCCGATACGACGGCGCGGGCTTTGATCTCGCCGCGTCGGGAAGCGACGGCGACTGTCTCCTGATCCGCGATGCCCAGTTTTTC
>CADBNA010000484.1 GCA_902795835.1 uncultured Lachnospiraceae bacterium
GGCAATATAAATGAAAGAAAAAAACAACCTTCAGCTTGCTGCGCTGACCACATCAATGATCATTTACGGAACCATCGGTCTGTTCCGGCGCTACATTCCCCTTCCTTCTGACGTACTCGCCTTCGCAAGAGGTGTTATGGGGAGTCTGTTTCTGCTGGTCTTTCTGCGTGTCAGGAATATCCCCTTCGACCGTCAGGCGGCACTGTCACAGTGGAAGCCTCTGGTGCTCTCGGGGGCTATGATCGGCCTGAACTGGATTCTGCTCTTCGAAGCATATAATTACACCACCGTAGCTGTCGCCACTCTCTGCTACTATCTGCAGCCGGTGATTGTGCTTCTTTTCTCTCCTCTTGTGGTACATGAAAAAATCACACGGGGAAAATGCATCTGCGCGCTGGCAGCCCTCCTGGGAATGCTGTTTGTGTCGGGAGCCGCCGGCGGCGTTTCCCTGCCGGCCGGCAGCGGCCGGGGCATCCTTCTCGGACTGGGCGCAGCCATGCTGTACGCCGCTGTCGTGCTGCTGAACAGACGCATTCAGGGCGTGCCGGTCTATGAGAAAACAATCCTCCAGCTGGTTTCCGCCGCCGCAGTCCTGCTGCCCTACCTGCTGGCAACAGGCACCCTGAAATACTATCCGCTGACCGGAGGCCAGACGGCTGCCCTTCTGCTCGTCGGCATTCTTCATACAGGAATTGCGTATGCCCTGTATTTCTGGTCTGTCGAAAGACTGCGCGCGCAGACATCCGCTCTGTTCAGCTATATTGACCCGGTCACTGCCGTACTGCTGTCGGCTCTCCTGCTTCATGAGCCGCTGACCCCGGCGGTCGCCTTCGGAGCAATCCTGATCCTCGGCTCCGCCGCGGTCAGCGAAAGATTTTAAAATACCATCAGCTGGTAGATCTTCGCGCAGTCTTCCTCGTTCAGTTCCACAAATCCCCGGATGCTTCCCTTGCGGCCGTCACCGTAACACAGCGCCTTGACCAGCGCGGGGATATCCTTCTCGTCCGCCTTCAGTTCCGCAAAATTCTTCGGCATGCCAATCGAAATGAGGAAATTCCGGAGAGCCTCAATGCCGGCTTTTGCCGTATTTTCCGGATGGGCAAAATCCATCTGGCAGCCCCATACCCGCACGGCCACCTGCGCGAAACGCATGACATCATGTTCCATGACATAGGAGAACACAGCCGGCATCGTCACAGCCAGGCCGGCCCCGTGGGCACAGTCATACAGGGCGGACAGCTCATGCTCGATCATATGGCTGTTCCAGTCCTGCGTCCGCCCGACGCCGCAGGAATTGTTGTGCGCCATCATACCGGCCCACATAATGTTGGCCCTTGCCTCATAGCAGTCCGGATCTGCGATCACTCTCGGGGCTTCATGAATCATTGTAAGCATCAGGGCCTCGATCAGCCTGTCCGTCACCTCTACATCCGGCGTGTTGGTCAGATAGCGCTCATACAGATGCGCGATAATATCCGTAATTCCGGCAGCGGTCTGATATGGCGGAAGCGTCTGTGTCAGCGCAGGGTTAAGAATGCTGAACCTGGGACGGATCGCGTCGCCGGAAGCGCCTCTCTTGAACATGCCCTCCTCTTTCGTGATAACAGAATCCGGGCTTCCCTCGCTGCCCGCAGCCGCGATCGTCAGGACTGTCCCTACCGGAAGAGCCTTCTCAATGCGCTTTCCGCTGTAGAAATCCCAGAAATCACCGTCATAGACCGCACCTGCCGCAATCGCCTTGGCGGAATCGATCGTGCTGCCGCCGCCGACTGCAAGGATAAAATCAATGTTTTCAGCGCGGCAGAGGTCAATCCCCTCATAGACAAGGCCGCTTCTGGGATTCGGTTTCACGCCACCCAGCACAACATAGGGAATCTCTGCTTCTTTCAGAGAGGCCTCCACGCGGTCCAGCAGGCCGGAACGGACCACACTGCCTCCGCCGTAATGGATCAGGACGCGGGAGCCTCCGAACCGCCGCACCAGCTTTCCGGCTTCATTCTCCTTGTCCTTGCCGAAAACAAAGCAGGTCGGTGAATAAAAAGTAAAGTTTCTCATACAGTTCCTCCATCTAAAATATCAGTTGCTGTGTTCCTTCGAAATTACTGCTACTCCGAGCAGTGAATGTACTGTTCCCGGGTTGAATTCCTATTTGTGCAGTACAGGTATATTATACCAGATAATGGATGATTCGGGCATTTCTATTTGTGATATTTACGGACTAACAGCCTTCCTGGCGCAGGATCGCAGGAAAACAATGCTTTAGGGCAGGTAAAGAACTGTGTGATGTATTCTCAGGAAATCATGTGCTATACTCAGAAGGAGACAGCCCCTCCTTCTGAGTATGCCTCCGGCGGACAGGGGGAGCCCGTCAAGAGCGGGAAGGTGCCCTGGGGCATCGCAGACGTGCGCAGAGGTAGGTGTATATCACTTCGTTGCTTAGGCAGCCTTTAGGCATCAGTACAGAAAAGGAGGTACCCATGAGGATAGGCAAAAAAATCGCAGACCGGCGAAAAGAATTGCAGATCACACAGGAAGAACTGGCAGAGCGCCTGCAGGTCAGCACGCAGGCTGTCAGCAGATGGGAAAATGAATGGAACCTCCCAGACCTTGAAAAAATCAAAGCCATTGCGGAGACTCTGAAAACAGGCGTCTCCTCCCTGCTGGAGGAAGACACCACCGTCTATAACTGGAAGGTCAGGGACCAGATGTTCTCAGATGCGCATATGTTCACGCGTCTGAAAACCATTGCAGAAATGCAGGACCTGCGCGAGACCTATAAAGCCCTGTATTATTCCAGGGAGAAGCATCAGGGCCAGTTCCGGAATAAGCAGAAATTTTCCGATGTCATGATCCCGTATCTGGATCATCCCCTGATGATGGCCTGTCACGCGCAGTCGATGGGGATCGGCGAGGATGCCCTGCTGGCTGTCATCCTTCTGCATGACGTGTGCGAAGACTGCGGCGTGCAGCCCGATGAACTTCCCTTTTCGGAAGAAGTGCGGACGGCAGTCGACCTGCTGACAAAAAAAGCAGCTGCCGGCATCTCAAAGGAGGAAGCCACAGCGCAATACTATGCCGCGATCCGAGAAAACCGGATCGCCTCGATGGCAAAAGTCATTGACCGCTGCAACAATGTATCGACCATGGCCCTGTCCTTCTCGGATGCAAAGCTTACGGCCTATATTGAGGAAACGGAGAATTACGTCATGCCGCTGCTGACCAGCATCAAGCAGCGCTGCCCGGAATACAACAACGCCATATTCCTGATCAAATACCAGATGCTCAGCGTGCTGGAAAGCCTGAAGGCCATGCTGCTGGGGAGATGATCACGATTTGCTTATCACAGCGATCGCTTCCTGGATATTGGAGACAGGATACAGTTCCACCCTGCACTCCTGGCTGATGCCGCGCAGACTGCGCATGCAGGCTTTCGGCAGAATCACCTTTGTAAAGCCCAGCTTTTCCGCTTCGCGGAGTCTCTGCTCCGCCATGGTAACCGAGCGGATCTCACCGCTCAGTCCGGCCTCACCGAAAACAACCGTGCTGCTGTCAATGGGAATATCCCGCACGCTGGAAACGATAGCCAGAAGAATGCCCAGATCAACCGCCGGCTCTGACATGCGGACGCCGCCCGTAATATTGATATATGCATCGCTGTTTGACAGATTGATGCGGGCCCGTTTTTCAAGCACGGCCATCAGCAGGTTCACACGGTTGTAATCGGTGCCGTTTGCCGTTCTTCTGGGAATCCCGAAATTGCTGCGGCACACCAGTGCCTGGATCTCTATCATAATCGGCCGGGTGCCCTCCATTGAACAGGCCACAACAGATCCGGAGGCCCCCATCGGACGGCCTTCCAGCATGTATTCCGAGGGATTTGTCACTTCCGCCAGTCCCTCGGCGCGCATCTCGAATACGCCGATCTCATTGGTGGAACCGAAACGGTTTTTCGCCTCTCTCAGGATTCGGTATGTTTCCCGCTTCTCTCCTTCAAAATACAGAACCGTATCCACCATGTGCTCCAGCACACGCGGCCCGGCGACATTGCCTTCTTTGGTCATATGCCCCACAATAAACACGGGAATCTGCAGCGTTTTTGCCAGCCGCAGAAGCACACCGGTGGATTCTCTCACCTGGGAGACGCTTCCGGGCGAAGAGCTGACCTCCTCGTTGTACATGGTCTGAATGGAATCAATGATTAAAAGCTCCGGCCGGTCTCTCTCCACGACCTGCTGCACCGTATCAAGGCTTGTCTCGCAGAGGAGCTTCAGTTCCTCAGTAAAATCTCCGATCCGCACCGCACGCATCTTGATCTGCTGGAGAGATTCCTCTCCGGACACATACAGGACCCGGATACCCTTTCCGGACAGCTGCCGGCAGACCTGCAGAAGCAGCGTGGATTTTCCGATCCCGGGATCACCGCCGATCAGGATCAGGGAACCCCGGACAATGCCGCCTCCCAGCACGCGGTCGAGTTCCCCGATATCCGTCGTGATGCGGTCGCTCTGATCCAGGGAAATCTCAGACAGGCTTTTGGGCACAGCGCGGCCGGAGGACCGTACGCCGGCTGTTCCCGCCGCAGCGGTCTTTCCGGCCTTTGCAGGGACATAGGGCTCCTCCACAAAGGTATTCCACTGATGGCAGGACGGACACTGGCCCAGCCACTTGGCTGATTCAAAGCCGCAGTTCTGGCAAAAGAAGATTGTTTTTTTGTCTTTGGGCATGGTTGTCCTCACTGTTCATTCTGCAACGCATGATTACAAGGTGCTCAAGGCATGGCATGTCTGTCAGAAGGTACTGGTTATGGCAGCAGCATAACGTACGTCGGCAGTGACAGCCATACCGGCTGTTCCTCAGGTTCTCCGGGCACAAGGAGTTCTAAGCTCCCCACCGTTCCCTTCATCACCGGAAGGGACTGAAGGCGTTCTCACCTCGTGTTTCATGGAAAGGGCCATCATCTGTGCTGTGAGCCGCCGTTCACTGTCGGGAACTGCGGGCAGCCAAGAACTGCTATGCACCCTCCGAAATTCGGTACAGCCGGTATGGCTGTCACTGTCGACTGGACTTTATCCCGATATACAGCAGACCGGGACGGGGCTTCATACCCGAAGGAATGCTTTGGAGCAAGTGCTGGCAGCCGTTGGGCTGCCGGAGCCGCGGAACAGGGACGAGATCGGGCACACACAGCCCGATCGAGAGCGAAATGGAGGGGTTTTCATAAGGAAAACCCCGGAATTTCGAGCGGTACCCTGCTCCGCGGTGACGGACGCCCTTACGGATGGCGCATGAAGCGACAGCAGGACGAGGGTGTGAAGCCCCGTCCCGATCGGCGTCCATTATCTCATTATCTGCACCTATTCATTCTGAGCTGGACTCTCCAGCACCCTGAACTTCCACGCCCCCTGCAGATACCGCAGCGACACCCGGTCGCCCTCATGCACCCGTCCTTCCAGGATCTCCATGGCCAGCGGGTTCTCAATCCTGTTCTGAATGGCCCGTTTCAGCGGTCTGGCGCCATACTTGCTGTCAAAGCTCTCTTCAATCAGCCTGTCTTTTGCCTTCGGCGTGACGGTAAGCTGTATTTTCATCTGGCTTTCGCAGCGCCGGCAGAGATTCCGCAGCAGAATATCCGTGATCTGCCGCATATTCTCTTTGTTCAGCGCGTGAAATACGATGATGTCGTCTATCCGGTTCAGGAATTCCGGCCGGAACGTCCTGCGCACCTCTTCCATGACAGCCTGCTTCATGCGGTTATAATCCGCCTTTTCGTCATCTGTGCTGAGAAATCCGAGTTTCTTCGGCTCTATGATTCTCCCGGCTCCGGCATTGGAGGTCATGATGATAACGGTCTCCCGGAAACTGACCTTTCGTCCCTGCGCGTCTGTGATGTGTCCGTCATCCAGCACCTGCAGCAGAATGTTGAATACATCCGGATGCGCCTTCTCAATCTCGTCGAAGAGCAGGACGCTGTACGGCCGGCGGCGGATCTTCTCGGACAGCTGGCCGCCCTCGTCATATCCCACATATCCGGGCGGAGAGCCGATCATCTTGGATACGCTGTGTTTTTCCATATATTCGGACATGTCCACGCGGATCAGGGCCTCTTCACTGCCGAATACGGCCTCCGCCAGCGCTTTGGACAATTCGGTCTTGCCCACGCCGGTGGGCCCCAGAAACAGGAAAGAACCGATCGGTCTGGCCGGATCCTTCAGGCCTACGCGGCCCCGCCGCACAGCCTTTGCCAGGGCCTGAACGGCTTCCTCCTGTCCGACTACTCGTCTGTGAAGAGTCTCTTCCAGATGCGCCAGGCGCCGGGACTCGGCCTCTGCAATCCGCTCTGCCGGGATGCCGGTCCAGACGGACACGCAGGCGGCAACATCCGCCTCTGTCACCAGACGACGGTCTTTTTCCCGGCTCTCTGCCCGCTTCTTCTGGGCAGCCAGCGTTTTTTCCTGCTTTTTCTGCTGCTCGTGCAGGCTCTTTGCCAGGTACATGTCTCCGTCCTGCAGGGCTTTTTCCTTGAGGGCAGACAGCTCTGCAATTTCCCTCTCCAGGAAAGTCCAGTGCTCCGGCTGCTCATAGCTGCCCATCTGCACTCTGGAAGAAGCCTCATCGATCAGGTCAATTGCCTTGTCCGGCTGAAAACGGTCATTGATATACCTGGTGCTCAGCCTGGCCGCTGCATCCAGGGCTTCATCGGAGATGGAGACCGCATGATGCTCTTCGTAAAACGGACGCAGGCCCTTCAGGATGTCCAGTGTTTCTTCCGTGGAGGGTTCCTCGATCATGACCGGCTGGAAACGGCGTTCCAGAGCGGCGTCCTTTTCGATATACTTGCGGTATTCGGTAATCGTTGTCGCGCCGATCAGCTGCAGCTCGCCTCTGGACAGAGAGGGCTTCAGGATATTGGAAGCATCCAGTGCGCCCTCCGCGCCTCCGGCGCCGATGATCGTGTGGAGTTCGTCGATAAACATCAGGATGTTCCTGCTCTCGGTCACCTCCTGCAGAAGGCGGCGGATTCTCTCTTCAAACTCGCCCCTGTATTTGGATCCGGCCACCATGCCGGCCAGATCCAGAACCACCAGCCGCAGGTCACGCATATCTCCGGGCACCTGTCCGGCAACGATGCGCTGTGCCAGGCCTTCCACAACTGCCGTTTTTCCCACGCCCGGTTCTCCGATCAGGCAGGGGTTGTTCTTTTTCCGGCGGGTAAGGATCTGCATGATCCGGTCTATCTCCCTCTCCCGGCCGATCACGGGATCCAGCCTGCGGTTTCTGGCCAGCTCGGTCAGGTCACGGCTGTACTGGTCCAGAAAAGGTGTGGCCGCCTGCTCGGCCTGTCCGCTGCGGAAGCTGTTCACGCTTTCGCGGATTTCTTCCTCGCTGACGCCGGAGGCGCGGAGCAGAGCCCCCCACAGTCTGGGGATGCTGATATCCATGGTAACCAGCAGCCTGGCTGCCACACAGTCCGGCCTCTGGAGAATCGCCATCAATATGTGCTCCGTCCCGACCACCCGGTCCTTTCCCCGGGCAGCCTCTTCCGCGGCCAGATGCAGAACCTCCTCTGCCGATACCGAATAGCCCGGTTTTCCGGACAGGAGAGCCTTGTCACCGGAGGGCATGATCAGTTCTTCCATAAGCTGAGACAGGCGTTCTTCCTTCACGCCTGCCTCCGTTAGGACCACAGCTGCTGTCCCCTGTCCTTCACGGAGGAGTCCCAGCAGCAGATGTTCTGTCCCGATATACACATGTCCGCGGTCTGCCGCCGCCTTTCCGGCCAGCGACAGAGCGCATCTTGCCTGTGATGTATAATTCATATGCACACTTTCTCCGCAGAAGGCTGTTTCAGCGTCCGCAGCAATACTTATACTTCTTGCCGCTGCCGCACGGACAGGGATCATTCCGGCCGATTTTTTTCTCTTTGATGATGGTGCCTGCCCTTTTTCCCTCCCGGTAAAGCTCTTTTCTGCGTTCCTCGTCCAGAAGGGTCTCCCACTGGGGCAGACCGTACAGCCAGTCAGCCTTCGCGTCTACCATGTTTCTGTAGAGGCGTTCCCTGTCAAAGGCAAGGCTGACCATGGTATCCTCGGTCATTTCCTCGATCGGGTTTTTCTCCTTCAGGCTGTCATTGATGCCGTCCAGAAATCCGGTCATGCGCATGATGTCCGTCCCGTATTTTTCCGCGAGTTCTTTTACCGTGCCGGTCACCTCGGTATCCGGATCGTCCAGCAGCTGCTCGTAGATTCCTTTTTCAACGAGAAAATAATCCTGCCAGAAATTCTGCAGTTCCTTTTTATCTGTATCCTGATTATAGGCAAGTTCCTGCCAGTCCTGTAAAAGAGCCATGTCTTTCTTCCTCCTTTATGCTGAGAAGTATTTTACTCCTGCTTCAAAAATCTTCATGTCCTGTTCGCCCGTAATATTCAGTGCCACGCCTTCTCCGCGGCGCTCCGCGTGGGCCATCTTGCCGAATACCCGTCCGTCCGGGCTGGTAATGCCCTCTATATTGAAATAGGAACCATTGATATTCCAGTATTCATCGGGGCTGATCTCTCCCTCCGGCGTGCAGTAGCGGGTAGCAATCTGGCCGTTTTCCTGCAGACGCCGGATCCAGTCGGCATTCGCCACAAAGCGTCCTTCCCCGTGAGAAGCAGGACAGGTATAGACCCCGCCGGGCTCCGCGAGGGCCAGCCAGGGCGATTTGTCGGAAACGACTTTCGTGTACGCCATCTTGGATATGTGCCTGCCAACGGTGTTGAAGGTCAGAGTGGGAGAATCCGGCTGCTGGCCGGTAATCTCTCCTCCCGGAACGAGACCGAGCTTGATCAGGGCCTGAAAACCGTTGCAGATACCCAGCGCCAGTCCGTCCCGCTGCTTCAGCAGGTCCATGACCGCCTCGCGGATGGCCTCATTCTGGAATGCAGTGGCAAAAAACTTTGCAGAACCGTCCGGCTCATCGCCTGCAGAGAAGCCGCCGGGGAACATGAGTATCTGTGAAGAACGGATGCCTCCGGCAAAGGCCTCCACCGAATCACGGATATCAGCTGCGCTGAGATTGCGGAAAATGCGAATCTCTGTCCGGGCTCCCGCTCTCTCAAACGCTCTGGCGCTGTCATACTCGCAGTTTGTACCCGGGAAAACCGGGATAAACACAGTCGGCTGCCCGATCCTGTGGCTGCAGATATGAATGCTCTCTGCGTGATAAACGCCCTTATCCTCCACGCCTGCCGAGACATATTCCGCATCGGAAACCGGGCGGAACACACCGCTCAGTGTATCTTCCCAGGCCTTCTGTGCTTCTGCCAGGGAAATGGCAACGTCCCCGATCCGGAAGGATTCGTCCGCCGTCACGACACCGATCCTCTCGTATGCCGGCCCGAGCTCAGATAGTTTTTCCGGATCCGCTTCACAGATCAGCTCACCCGGAAGCGGACTGAACAGATCTTCAGGCAAGATGCCGCTGTCAAAGCAGACTCCCAGGCGGTTGCCGAATGCCATCCGGCTGACGGCAGCTGCTATGCCGAGCCTTTCTACGGCGCAGGCTGAGACAATTCTCCCCTTCTGCATATCGGCATGAACCGCATCGTAGATCTTTCCGACCTCATCGTAGACAGGCAGCTCATACGCGTCCCGCGGTATGCGGACACGCACCAGGACGTTTCCGGCTTTTTTGAGCTCCGGTGTGCGGATGTCCCCTGCCTTTGCAATGTCCACTGCAAAAGAGACAAGCGTCGGAGGCACATCGATATCATTGAAGGTACCGGACATGCTGTCTTTGCCGCCGATAGACGCGAGACCGTACGCCATCTGCGCTTCATAGGCGCCGAGCAGGGCGGCAACCGGCTGGCTCCAGCGCTCCGGGCGCTCATCCATTCGGCGGAAATACTCCTGGAAAGTGAAATGCACCTTCCGGAAATCACCGCCGGACGCCACGATCTTTGCCAGCGAATCCGTCACGGCATAAACCGCCCCGTGATACGGACTCCATTTTGCGATATAGGGATCAAAGCCATAGCTCATCATCGTGACCGTCTCTGTCCGGCCGTCCGGAACGGGCACTTTTGCCACCATGGCCTGTGTCTCCGTCATCTGGTATTTTCCGCCGTACGGCATGAGGACACTGCCTGCGCCGATGGAGGAATCAAACATCTCGACCAGCCCCTTCTGCGAGCAGCCATTCAGGTCAGAGAGCGTATCCAGCCATTTCTGTCTGACATCCGCCGGCGGCGCTGCCTTTTTCAGAAGGCTTTCCCCGGCATCCGGTATTTCCACGAAGACGTCTGTCTCCTGGTGCGCACCGTTGGTATCCAGGAACGCGCGTGAAATATTGACGATATCACGGCCGCGCCAGTTCAGCACCAGTCTGGGCTCTTCCGTGACGACAGCCACCCTGACGGCTTCCAGGTTCTCTTCAGCCGCATAGGCAAGAAACTGTGCTTCGTCTTTTGGATCGACCACAACCGCCATGCGCTCCTGAGATTCCGAAATGGCAAGCTCCGTGCCGTCCAGACCGGCATATTTCTTCGGGACCTTGTCCAGATCCACAACCAGGCCGGGTGCCAGTTCTCCGATTGCCACGGACACGCCGCCTGCGCCGAAATCGTTGCATTTTCGGATCAGGGAGCTGACCTCCGGACGTCGGAACAGGCGCTGGAGTTTGCGTTCCGTCGGCGCATTTCCCTTCTGGACCTCTGCGCCGCAGGTATCCAGAGAAGCGGTTGTATGCTTTTTGGATGAGCCGGTAGCTCCCCCAATGCCGTCCCGGCCCGTGCGGCCGCCCAGCAGGATGATCACATCGCCGGGCTCGGAGGTCTCGCGCATGACCGCGCTTCTGGGAGCGGCTCCCATGACCGCGCCGATCTCCATGCGCTTGGCCACATAATCCGGGTGATAGATTTCTTTTACATATCCGGTTGCCAGGCCGATCTGGTTGCCGTAGGAGCTGTAGCCCTTCGCCGCGCCGCGGGTCAGCGTCTTCTGCGGCAGCTTGCCGGGCAGTGTTTCTGACAGGGGCGCCGTGGGATCCGCCGCTCCGGTCACGCGCATCGCCTGGTATACATAGGTTCTTCCCGAGAGCGGGTCGCGGATGGCGCCGCCCAGGCAGGTTGCCGCTCCGCCGAACGGCTCAATCTCCGTCGGATGATTGTGCGTCTCATTCTTGAAATTGATCAGCCATTCTTCCTCTTTCCCGTCCACATCGACGGGAACGATAATACTGCAGGCATTGATCTCATCAGACTCTTCCTGATCGGTAAGCTTTCCCTCGGCCTTCAGCTTTTTTGCGGCGAGAATTGCCAGATCCATCAGACAGATATATTTATCCTTCCTGCCCTTATACAGCGCCTCCCGGTCCCTCAGGTACCGGTCATAGCTTCTGCGGATCGGCTCTGCGAGCGTCCCCTCTCCGAACGCAATGCTTTTCAGCTCTGTAGAAAACGTCGTATGGCGGCAGTGATCCGACCAGTAAGTGTCCAGGACGCGGATTTCCGTGACGGTGGGATCTCTGTGCTCCTCGCCGGAAAAATAGGTCTGGATGAACTGGAAATCGCGGAAGGTCATCGCCAGGTTCAGGGAATCATAGAGTCCGCGCAGCTTTTCTTCATCCATTTCACAGAAGCCGTCGAAAACGGCGACATCTTCCGGCTCTTCAAAAGACATGACCAGGGTGTCCGGCTTTGTCAGACCGGTCTCGCGGGAATCCACCGGATTGATGACATGATGGCGGATCTGTTCCATCTCGGCCTCTGTGACGGATCCCTCTATCACATAGGTCGTCGCGCTGCGGATAACCGGCTTTTCGTCTTCCTTCAGAAAGGTGATGCACTGCTCTGCCGAATCCGCCCTCTGGTCAAACTGACCGGGAAGATACTCGACGGAGAAGATCTGGTCGCCGTCTCCTCTCGGGAAATCCTCCTCAAACAAGATGTCTACGGGAGGTTCTGCAAACACCACCCTGCAGGCTTTTTCATATACTTCATCGCTGATGTTTTCCACATCATAGCGGATCAGGATCCGGACACCGGTGATGCCGGACAGTCCCATGTAATGACGCAGCTCATGGCGCAGCTCTCTGGCCGCAACGGCAAATTCCGGCTTCTTCTCGACATATACTCTTCTGACTTTGCTCATGGTTGCTTCCTTTCGGCTTCCGCATATGTATCTTCGGGTTCCGCATTTCCGACTTCGGCTTCGGTATTTTTATCTTCGGCTTTGGTATTTTTATCTTCGGCTTCCGTATCTTTATCATCGGTTTCCGCATTTTTATCTGCGGCTTCCGCTTTTTTATTTCTGTAGATTCTACCAGAATTCTTCCCGTAATACAATCGGTAAAACAGCAGGCAGAGCAGCACGCCGGCCGTCACATCATAGACGGAATGCTGCTTCAGGAACATCGTGGACAGAATGATCAGCAGCGCCCACACGCCGGTGATGCGGACCACCCACGGCCGGTTCCGCAGCATCCTGCAGTCGCGCGCCGCCAGATACACGGCCAGTGAATTGTACACATGAATGCTCGGAAAAACGTTGGTAGGCGTATCCCGCAGATACAGCCAGGTGGCCATGCGTGAAAAGAGCGTATTGCGGTCAAAGGTGTTGGGCCGGATGGCAAGTCCGTTCGGCCAGACGGCTGACACGATGACAAAAATCGTCATGCCCGTTCCGACCAGAAAGAAAAACCGGTAATACTCTCCGATGTCCGGGTCGATAAAAACAAACCAGCCAAAGGACAGCAGCATAAAAACAAACCAGCTTAAATAAAATATGACAAACTCTTCACGATACGGTATCAGATCATCCAGCGGGCATTTGATCAGGTGAATATAGCGGTAGTTCGGAAAAAGTGTTTCAATCACCCGAAAGGCATAAATATAAAACAGCGCATAAGCCGGGATGATCCAGTAATACTTCCGCCGGCTGCACATTTCCCTGATTTTTTCATATAAACTGCGTATCATAACCGTTCCGGTCCGCTCCTTTACGCTTCCTGTCCGCCTGTTTTCCGGGCAGGCGGAAGAATCTGTTCAAAAATGATGCCGTCATACCTGCGGCTGAACTCTCTGTATTCCGGATTTGTGCGGACGGTCCACACAAAAACAGGGGCCCTGAACAGGCGCCAGTTGACCTGAAAGCCGATCACATCCGTGCTCCGGCACTCATAGGAGACAAAATCCGGCCGGCTGACAGTGTTCATCAGGAGCGTCGTAGAAAGAAATTTCAGCAGCGCCGTGTTTTCATCTTCCTTCGTATAGCGGGACGAAAGCTGTCCCACCAGCATATCGGGGCAGCGGCGGCGCAGCCAGCGCACGCCGAACGGATTGAAAGACTGAAGCATATAGTCCCCTCTGTACTCTTTGAGCACATCACGGACAGCCGGACAGAGGGAGATATCCATTGCGGGCATCTTCAGTTCGATCAGCAGCGGCACCCTGCCGTCTACCATCTCCAGAACCGCAGAAAGCAGTGGAATGCCCTGTCCGGTACCGGCCAGGCGCAGATCCTGCAGCTCGGAGAGCGTCCTGTCCTCTATTCTTCCGTCCGTCCCGCACATCCGCTTCAGGGTGTCATCATGGAAAACGACCAGATGGCCGTCGGACGTCATGTGAACATCCAGTTCAATGCCATATCCGGCATCGGCTGCTCTCCGGAAAGCAGCCATGGAGTTTTCGGGCACGCCCTCTTTTCTGTTCCACAGCCCTCTGTGTGCGTAGTTCCATCCGGCGAGCTGTCTGCATCGTCTGCGCCGGCTGCCCGACAGGCGCGGATGAACCAGCCACAGCCAGATCAGTCCAAAGATCAGCACGGCAATTAACAGTTTCACAGATCTCCCCCCTGTTCATCCTCACTGACGCGCCGGAGTTTTGCAAAGGAAGCAAACATTCTCTTTGTGCCGGCCTTTTCAAACTCCACCGTCACCTCATAATCCTTGCCGCCGTCCTCAATCCTGGTCACCGTGCCCTCCCCGAATTTGACATGCCGGACCCGGTCTCCTTCGGCATAATCGAGGCGCTCCGCCTTTTTCACCGTAAACTGTCTCATGGCAAACGGCTTCTGCTGTATGGTTTTTCGAAGAGAAGAAGCCGCGCCTGCCGCAGGCGAAGCATGCACGGGGCCGTCCGCCCGTCCGAAACGGAAAATGCTGTCCGGATCGATCCGGGGAGGCTTCATAAAATTGCGCACATCTGTCGTCTCACGCTCGAGTTCAATGTACTCCCTGGGTATTTCCCGGACAAACCGGGACGCCGTCAGAAACTGCGGATCGCCCCGCACCATCCGCATCTGCGCGGCGGTCAGGGTCAGATCCTTTCTGGCCCGCGTGATGCCTACATAGCAGAGCCTGCGCTCTTCCTCTATCTCCTCATTGTCGCTTTCCTCATCTCCGTATGCGGAGTGGATGGCCATATAGCTCGGAAATGTATTTTCTTCCATACCGGTGAGATAGACAGAGTCAAATTCCAGGCCCTTGGCGCTGTGCAGCGTCATCAGAAGGACGTAGTCACCGTCCGGATCCACCGTATCAATATCCGCCACAAGCGATACCTGCTGCAGGAATTCACTGAGGTGCTCCCTGCC
>CADBNA010000485.1 GCA_902795835.1 uncultured Lachnospiraceae bacterium
ATCATTGCTGCGGAGTTCTTCGCTGCTTCCCTCGAGCACTACCCTTCCCTGATCCATGATATAGGCGCGGTCTGCGAACTGAAGCGTTGTGTTCACGTTCTGTTCCACGATCAGGACGGTCACGCCTTCGCTTTTCAGTTTTTTCAGCGCGTCGAAAACGATCAGCGTATTCTGCGGGGACAGACCCATGGAAGGCTCATCCAGCATAATGATTTTCGGATTTGACATCAGGCCTCTGGCCACGGCTACCATCTGGCGCTCGCCGCCGCTCATGGTGCCGACCAGCTGTGTCTCTCTTTCTTTTAGCCGGGGGAACAGGCCGTAGACATACTCCAGGTTCTTCTGAACGGTATCCTTATCCTTGGTAAATCCGCCCATTACCAGATTCTCATAGACGGTCATGGCATTGAACAGATTTCTTTCCTCCGGGATAAAAGCCATGCCCTTGGTAACCAGCACATCGGTAGACAGGCCGGTAATGTCTTCGCCCTGAAATTCGACTTTTCCGCTGTCAGGCTTTTTCAGCCCGGCAATCACCTTCAGTGTCGTCGTCTTGCCGGCGCCGTTCAGGCCCAGGATACAGACCGCTTCCCCGTCATTGACTTCCAGAGAAACATCCCACACGACCTGCAGGTATCCGTAAGACGCATTAATATTCGTTAGTTTTAACACAATGACCCCTTTCTGCGAAAGCTCGCTCCGCCCTGTTCACAGGCACATCTTTCTGATCAGGCGACAATGCCTTACAGGATGAAATTATCGCCCAGATATGCCTTGATGACCTCAGGATCATTGACAATATCTTCCGGTTTTCCGCTGGCAAGCAATTCTCCGAAATACAGAACAGAAATATAATCGCACACATCCATGATCAGTTTCATCAGATGTTCAATAATGATAATCGTGATACCCATCTCATCACGAATACGCTTGATCAGGCTGGCAATTTCATCCAGTTCTGCGGGGGTCAGACCTGCCGCCACTTCATCCAGAAGCAGCATCTTGCAGTTTGAACTGAGCGCTCTGGCCATCTCCACCTTCTTCAGCTGGATGGTGTTCAGCTGGCTGGCCTTCACAGAGGAAGACACCGGAAAGCCCACAAAATCCAGATACTTGTGCGCTGTCTGCTCTGCATCCGCACGGCTCAGCCCGGCTCCGAAGATACCACCGACGATGACGTTTTCGAGAACTGTCATGTCCTGGAAAGAACGGACGATCTGGAATGTACGGGCCATGCCTCTGTGACACATGTCGAAAGACTTTGCCGTCGTTACATCCTTGCCGTCAAAGAACACCTTTCCGCTGGTAGGCTGCTGTACGCCGGAGATCGAATCCAGGAACGTGGTCTTGCCGGCGCCGTTCGGCCCGATCAGTCCGTAAATCTGCCCTTGTTCTACCTGCATATTCACATTGTTGACGGCCTTCAGTCCGCCAAAGTGTTTGCATAAATCCTTCGTTTCAAGTAGTATCACGTTTTATCACCAACTTCCGTAATTATTCACCGGCTGCAGCCAGAATCGGGAGCTGCAGCAGCAGGATATCCTGCCGCTGCAGCCATATAGTATTCCAGTTAGATCCTTATGAGGGGATCAGCCCCAGCTATCCGGCACTTTCAGGGAATCTTCGGCCATGGATTCCGGATATACCGGCACGCCTACGCCGTCGAAGTACTGCACAACCGGGAACATGTAATGATCAGCGTCGACAATCGGATCCGGATACATCTCGGGATCGCTGTAGTTCCAGCTCGGCATCATGATGGCGCCGTCTTCTTCCATTGTGTATTCCAGTTCTCCTGTCATGACCTTGTCTTCCCAGCACTGCATGATAGTTTCGCTGGTCAGCTCTCCATACTCATCCAGAGTTGCCTGAAGGATCTTGATGAAGAATCCGGTGGTATCATAGGCAAGTCCTGCGGTAGACGGTCCGGGTGCATAGCCGTATTTGGCCGTGTAGTCTTCCACGAACTTCTTGCCTTCTTCTGTGGCATACTGCGGGATCTGCTCCAGAACGTAGTTGGATGCGTCTCCGGTCAGGTCATACCACTCACCGAGCCATCCGAGGCCGTCACAGACGATCAGCGCCTGCAGGCCGACTTCGCCGGACTGTTTGATGAAGGAAGTAGCGGCGTTCACATCACTCATGGTTCCGACAACCAGTGTGCAGCCTGCATCTTTCATCTTGTTCAGGACAGCATAGTAATCGGTTGTTCCGATTGCGAAATACTCTTCTACCTTGGTCTCCCAGCCTTCCGCCTCAAAGCCTTCCTTTGCGGCCTTTGCGAAGGTCCGGCCCCAGTCCTCATCTACGCCGTAGATACCCAGGTTCTGGGCTGCCGGCTTGAAGGTACCGGCCTCCATGGCCTCTTTGATACAGTCCACATAGCCCTGTACCAGGAAGATCGGCTGCGGCCAGGTCTTGCCTGCCCAATACTTGTAGTAGTCAAAGTCGTCTTTTACCTTGTCCTTGACATCCTGGCTGGCGCCGAAGGTCAGCAGATGCGGGATCTCATATTTGGCGGCAACTTCGATACAGGATGCGGAAACCCAGCTGTGCCAGGTATTCAGTCCGACATCAATGTCATTGCTCAGGATGCACTCTTCATAGGCAAGTGCTGCTTTTTCTGCGTTGGACTCGGAGTCTACCTTGAAAACATTCAGCTTGTAATCGCCGACCTGCCAGTTGATGTTGTCAAACTGCATCTCGGCGGCATTGTACAGCTCCTCTCCGGACCGGGAAGCGGAACCGGTTACCGGTCCGATCCAGGCGATATTGAGTTCTTTGGTCGGCTCTCCTCCGTCTGCGACAACCGGAACTGCTGCCATTGTGACTGCAAGAGCAGCGCAGAGGATTCCCTTGAATGCCCGTTTCATCATGTTACCTTTCTCCTTTCTTGTTTACAGTACAGGTTACCC
>CADBNA010000486.1 GCA_902795835.1 uncultured Lachnospiraceae bacterium
CACATCGGAAAACCGGATTGCGATGATTGCCGGCGAGGCGGAAGGCTTCCTGTATATCGTCTCCAGCCTTGGTGTGACCGGAACCAGAACGGAGATCAAAACAGATCTGGACGCGATCGTAAATGTCGTCCGGCAGCATACTGACATTCCCTGTGCGATCGGCTTCGGCATATCCACGCCGGAACAGGCAAAAAAAATGGCGGCCATTTCGGATGGCGCCATTGTGGGATCGGCGATCATAAAAATTCTGGAGCAGTATGGGAGAGAGGCGCCGCCGCATATCGGGAAATATGTGAGAGAGATGAAGGAGGCGATCGCTTCTCTCTGAAACCTTTTATATGGCATTGCAGGATACCAGATGTCCGGCCGCATACGCTTTCAGTTCCGGGGCATTTTTGTGACAGATGTCGCTGCACAGCGGACATCTCGGGGCAAATTTGCACCCCTGTGAGGGTACCGGCCGGGCAATTTTCATGCTCTGCAGCTTTTTCCGGCGGATTTCCGGCTCTTCATACAGGTCAAATACCGCATCCAGAAGAACCTTTGTGTATGGGCGGACGGCATTTTCGACCAGTCCCGCGCTGTCCAGAACTTCCACGATTTCGCCCATATACATGACGACAATCCGCTGGCTTACTTTCTGGATCAGGGCCAGATCGTGCCCGATAAACAGGTAAGAAAGCCCCCATTGCTTCTGCAGGGAGATCAGCATGTCCACAACCTGTGCCTGAATAGAGACATCCAGCGCGCTGGTTGCTTCATCGCAGACAATCAGCTGCGGACGGATCAGCGCAGCTCTGGCGACAGCCACCCGCTGCAGCTGCCCGCCTGACAGTTCATGAGGAAGCCGGGATGTATATTCTGCAGACAGGCCGACGGCGGACAGATATTCATGAATGACCGGCTGTGCCTGCCGCCGGGACATTTTTTCATAATTCCGCAGAGGCTCATAGAGGTAATCGCCGACGGTCATGCGCGGACTGAAGGATGAGATCGGGTTCTGGAACACCATCTGCACATGTCTGCGGAAATCAGCCTTTTCCCGTCTGGAGATGGAGGAGAAGGCCTTGCCCTTCAGAATAATCTCGCCGTCGGTCGGCGGATAGGTGCCGATGATCATTCTGGCCAGGGTTGTCTTGCCGCATCCGCTCTCCCCCACGATACCCAGACACTCCCCCTCACAGAGCGCAAAGGAGGCGCTGCTGACGGCACAGACGGGCATTCTGCCCTTGGTCTGAAAGGTCTTGCGGACATGATTGAGCGTCAGAAGGGATGGTGAGGGGGCAATGGATGCGGCGGATGCCTTCTGCAGCTTTGGCACGGCGTTCAGGAGCATTCGGGTGTAGGCTCCTGACGGAGAAAGAATAACCTCTTCCCGTGTCCCGTATTCCACAATTTCGCCGTCCTTCATGACGGCTATGTGATCCGCCAGGTAGGAAGCCACTGCCATGTTGTGCGTCACCATGATGACGGCAGTTCCGTAATTCCGGGCCAGCTTTTCCAGCTCAAGGACGACCTGCGCCTGGATGGTCACATCCAGCGCGCTGGTCGGCTCATCTGCCAGCAGCAGCTTCGGGCTCTGGGCCATCGCCATTGCGATGGCCACCCGCTGCTTCATGCCTCCCGACAGCTCAAACGGGTAGGAATCCATGACCCGGCGGGCATCGGTCAGCTGCAGTCTCTGAAGCCAGGATACCGCCAGTTCTTCCGCCTGCTCTCTGCTCAGTTCCTGATGGGTCAGCGTGTATTCGACAAACTGTTTCCCCACCTTTTGAATCGGATCCATGGCCAGGCCGGCATCCTGGAAAATCATGGCGATGTCCTGGCCCCGGAGTTTTTTGAGCGCCTTATCCGTCAGGGGGCTGCCATTAAAAATTACGCTTCCCTCCGTCACTTTGCCGCCGGAAGACAGAAGTCCCAGAATGCCCCGGATGAGCGTTGACTTTCCGCTGCCGCTTTCTCCGACGACGCAGAGAATCTCACCGGGTTCCAGACGGAACCCGGCCTTTCTGACAGCAGGCGTATTGCCCTGATAGCATATAGAATAGTCTTTGACTTCCAGCAAACAGCTCATCCTGAAA
>CADBNA010000487.1 GCA_902795835.1 uncultured Lachnospiraceae bacterium
AGGCCGTGCTTTGCATCTGCCATATGGACAAGGCCTATATGAAGGGTTTCCGCCATATCCGCTACGAACGGACTACCGCTGTTTCAGAAGGCGCGGAGTGCTGTGATTACAGGCTGCGCTTTGACAGGGCCAAGAAATAAGAAGAGGAAAGCGACACGATTCAATGAGATGGACTGCGCCATCCCTGTACGCAAAGAGATCGATTCATTCATGGAGGCATCGGAATAAAGATGTTTGGAAAAATCATCCTTGAGATCCTGATCCTGTGGATCTGCTATGCGCTGTACATGGCGATCCTCGTCCATAAGCGGGGGCCGATCGGCGGCATCTTCTTTTATCCGAAAGGTATGCAGGAGCGGGTGATAGAGCTTGGCCTGATCACGCCGGAGGAGCTGAAACGGAGACGGCGCTTTGCCTATGCTCTGCTTCTGGCCTGGATGACCCTCATTCCTTCGGTGATGATCGTATTTGTGAACGGAGCGCGAAGCTGCTGGGACTGCTGCTGGCAGTACTATGTGCTGTTTCTGAGCGCGGAATTCTTTGACTGGCTGGTGATCGACACGATTTGGGTAGCGCTTTCCGACTGGTGGCTGATCCCCGGAACGGAGGACTTGAACGACACCTGGCACAGCACGAAGGTCAAGCGCTGGAAGATGGTAAAGCTCATTCCGTTTTCTGTTCCCGTTGCCGCGGTCGTCGGCGGTCTGTGCTGGCTGGTGGGAAATCTAATTGGGTAAAACGAAATGATCCTGATTGGCAGCGCGTTGACGGCATTGATCTTTACGCGGATCGCGTAGGAGGTGTGTTGTGTCACAAACCGATAACAAGGGGAAAAGGCCCTCATTGGCAGCCAGACTCCTACTGGTCCTGCTCATCTGCCTGGCCGACATTGCATGGGCCTCTCGGCTGATTTTCCGCTGGCAAAATGCCGGCACGATGATCCCGTTACAAAATGCGGCGGCAGCTTTGCCAACGGCCATTCTTCAACAATTGATTCTGGCTGCCGTGCCGATCCTCTTGCTTATAATTGTTATGGCTGTGTTCAGGAATCGCTTTGCGGAGGAAATGGCACTCACGGTTTCCGGGAAAAAGCAGTGGACGATCGTTTTGATCCTGATCGGCATGCTCCTCTGCGAGACTGTCGCCGCGCTGATCGTCGGAGCGGACACGGGCCCTGTTCTGTACGGTCTGCTGTACTATACGGTCTTTATCGCCTTCACGGAGGAGTTCGTCATTCGCGGTGTATGCGTCCGTCTGTTAAAGGAGGAAAAGGCCTGGCTGCGCTATCTGTGGCCCAATTGTCTCTTTGCGGTTATGCACTTCTTCGCTTATGCTGACTGGGGCGAAATTACGCCAGACTATGCGCTGCGATTTTTCACAGGGAGTTTTCTGGGGTTGGTGGCAGGCGGCTGCGTGTTTCAGCTCCTGAAGGAAAAGACCGGCACGCTGTGGGTGCCGATCTTAGTTCATGCCGTATTGGATTTTGGCAACGTGTTTACCTGGTAAAAAAAGAGTGTTGAGGAAAGGAATAACCGGAAGCGATGAAAGGGAGCGGTAAGATGAAGACTGTCGAGAAGATCAGAAAACTGCTGATCGTGGGCATCATTGGATGCCTGCTCTATGTGATCGGCGATTTCCTGTACGCGGCGACAGGGAAAGGGCAGACGACCGAGACGATCGGAGTGTTCACAAAAATCGCCTATTTGGATATGGCTGCATGGCGCATGTGGGCGAGCATTCTCTGCGGCTTTATCGGGACGGTTCTGTATTATATGGGATTTCATCAGATGTTCGGCCTTCTGAACATCCATGTGAAGGAACCGAAGAACCGGATCTGGGTCAGGCTGTTTCATGCGGCCTATATCATGGGAACCGTGGCCTGGGCCTGGGTCCATGCGACGTTCATGACAGACGCACTCATTTTTAAGTTTGTATATCAGGCATACGGGGATATGCAGACGGCGGCGGATATTGCTAATCGGGTGCTCTATGCCAACGCGCCGGGCATGCTGATCGCGTACATCCTTTGTGACATCGGCTTGACCGTCGCCATGATAACCATGGTCTGGAAGAAGATCATCCCGCTGAAAAATACCGGGGCAAGGATCCTTGCGACTGTCTGTAATCCGATCATGCTCCCCGGCGTTATCGGAAATCTTGTGGCCTTGCTGCCCTGGCCGATCGATCAACTGGATCATGGAACGGAATCCTTCGGGCATGCGCTTGCGCTGATACTCGGGCTGATCCTGCTGAAGGAAATGGCTGAGGCAAAAGAATTATAAAAATCGTTGGGGAGGCGGGAAATCATGCTTTTGACTATTTTTCTGGCGATCGTGTTCTGCGCGGCGATCACATTGATGCTGCTGTCGGCGGTAGCTTTTATACAGAAAAAGGAGTTCTTTTCTTCGGCGCCCAGAGAGGCCAGGGAGGTTATCAAGCCCAGAGAAAACGAACTGTTCTATGGTGCGAGGAAGATCGGATGGACGCTCTTGGCGTTCAGCATCCTTATGATTCTGGGCGTGGGCGTGATCTCTATCTGGGACGGCTTCCGATGCTCCTTCACGTTCACTCAGTTTTTCCTGCGGTTTGCGCTAATCTTCACCATCTACAAGGTCTATGACATGGTCTGCTTTGACTACTTCCTGCTGATGAAGTTCCACTTTTTCCAATACTACTATCCGGAG
>CADBNA010000488.1 GCA_902795835.1 uncultured Lachnospiraceae bacterium
AGAGGTCATGGGTTCGAGCCCCATCCGTTCCACACTTAAAAGAGCTGTTGCATTTGCATAATGCAGCAGCTCTTTTTGTTTCTCCAATAAGCCCAATGTTTTCACAGGGGCATCGGGTGTGGCGGAAAAAACCGCAATCTGGATCTGCGGATACAAGGAAGAAACAGAGAGCAGATTTCGGTCTTAGGGAATGAAAAACATTATTCTATCGTTTTTTCGAAAAACGTCTTCTCCGTATTCCCGGGTGCGCCGCCTCCCTTGGGCACCAGCATGATCCGGATTCCTTCCAGCCGGTAGGAATACCCTGCAGAGCCGCAGGCGCCGCCGTTTTTGGCCCAGCCGGTCCACCCTAACCGCTGTATGTGTGTCTGGTAATACACATCGTAGTGCTTTTCCATCTCTCCGGTCAGACGAATGCGGATGGCCTCCAGACGTTTGGACTGTCCGGAGGTGCCGGACATTTCTCCGTTCTTACGCCAGGCCGTCTCCCATCCATATGTCTGTACATGGGTGAGGTACTCAATGTCTCCGCTGTACGGCTGATTCGCCAGCACAATATGGATCCCTTCCAGCCGCTTGGACTCTCCTGTCGTCCCCGCAAGATCCCCGTCCGTGCGGTAGCTCTGCCATCCGTAGGTCTGCACATGCGTGTTATACCGGATCATAGCCTGCCGGAACGAAGCCGTACCGCTTCCCATCTTGGCGGGTGCGGCTTCTCCCTTTTTCACAATTTGGATACGGATTGCTTCCAGTCGATAACCATACCCTGCCGTCCCGGCGGATTCCCCGTTTTTCGCCCAGTTCAGCCACCCGAAATGCTGGGCATGCACACAGTAGTAAACATCATATTTCTCTGCGTCCTTTCCGGTCAGGCGGATCTGAATAGCCTCAAGCCGCTTGCTTTCTCCCTCCGTGCCGCTTGTTGCTCCGTCGGCCTTCCAGGCCTCCTCCCATCCGTAGGTCTGCACATGCGTCCGGTATTCCACGCCCAGATCCTCATTGCTGTCTATCCGGATCTGTATGCCTTCCAGCCGCTTGGACTGGCCTTCCGTACCGGAGAGGGCACCATCCCTGATCCAGGATCCCTCCCAGCCAAAGCTCTGTACGTGCGATTTATACCCGATATGCGGATCCGTACCTGTCAGCGGGGCCGGAACTGGGGCCGTCGCACTGGCTTCCGGAAACGCGCCGTACCATACATCTCTGTCAACATCTCCGCTGATGCCGGGAACACCGGGCTGCACGGCATACTGCCACATCTCATACCTGCCGCCATAGGAGCATCCTCTGGGATTCCACTGCGCCACCCAATGAAAATAATTGTCATTTCTGGCTACCAGTGTCAGGAAGTTTTCCCATCCGTAGGTACCGGCATAAATACCGGCCTTATAGCCCGCCTGCATGATCTTGGAACAATATCTGTCCGCCAGCTTGCTCAGTTTTGCGTCTCCGAGCAGAATCTGGGAATTTTCTTCAATGTCGATGTAGACCGGCAGCTGCGGGTTATGCCCCTGCAGAAGGCGGAGCGTATGTGCCACTTCCGAGTCGATCATGCCAGCAGTCGTTGCCTTGGAATACAGATATACACCGTACGGGATACCGAGCTGTTCGCATGCTGTCACATTGCGCAGCCAGTAATCATCGTCCTGACTGACAAAGTCATTGCCGTATCCGCAGCGGATGATGGCAAAATCGAAGCCTCCCGCTTTAACCTGCTGCCAGTCGATCACACGCTGCCACTCACTGACATCAATGCCGATTTTTTCATAGTTCTCATCGACCAGGATCACGCGGCCCTGTTCACCGGCCGGGACGGGCACTCCCAACAGCTCTCCTTTAACAGGCGCAGCTTCCTGCACCTGCCCGGATGTGAGCAGATTCTCATCCGCGGAAGCCTCGGCCACTTCGATAGTTTCCGCCTCCACGACAGCCAGCGCATCTTTGACCGGTACGCCGTCAATAAAGCGGAAGCTGTTTTCGTTTGCACTCTGCTCGATGATGACAGATCCGGTCGTTTCCAACTGTTCCATCGAATTCTGCATCACATCCACAGCCACTGCCGCATGGCCCAGGCTTTCGATACTTCCCGACAGGGCATTCTGCTCTTCTGGTGTGAGTTTTTCAAAGGCCTCCTGTGTCTCGCCGATATATTCCTGAAGACGTTCGACTCCGTCCGCATCGGCAAGAACCAGCTGTGAAGAGGCTTCAATGATCTCATGGATCGAACCGGCGACCTCCTCGCCGGTCATGGTCTGTTCTTCCAGATCCTCTTCCTCTTCGATGATCTCCTCTTCCTCTGCCTCTTCCTCTTCCGAACCCGATTCTGTTCCGGCTGCATCTTCTGCAGTCCCCGGTTCCGTGCCGCCCGCTTCATCCGCCGTACCCGGCTGCGTTTCGGGCGCATGCTCCTCCGGAGTCTGCTCCGCATCCTGCATCCCCGCCGCATTCTGCGCAGTCTCTTCTCCCGTTTTTTCCCCACTGTTTTGGAGTACTTCTTCGGCGGGCTGCTCCTGATTTTGCGCACTGCCCTCTGCATATACGGCGTTTTCCGCTGCGGAAGAAGATTCCGAAGCAGGAATATACA
>CADBNA010000489.1 GCA_902795835.1 uncultured Lachnospiraceae bacterium
CGATCTGGACTTTGCCGATCGCCTGGTCTTCATGTATCGTATGGATGTTCTTATTTTTCTGTGCCATACTGCCTCCTGCATGACATGGTAATCATTCCGGATTCTTTTTTTGTTTTAACCATTAACCATTTCAAGTATCATACCAGATTTCAGGACAAATGGAAAGAGCGAAACTCCTCATACCACTGCAGGCAGGATTCTGTCCATGCCTCTTCCGCCGCGTCCCTGCGGCTGCGTGCGGCGGAATCCTCTTCTGTGACGGAATCGCCTGCAGTCAGCCGCAGGCGTGTTTCCTGCAGAGACTGATCCGCGCGCTCATATGCTTCCGCAGCCTGCTGCATCTCCCGCTCCAGCTCCCGCAGTCTCCAGTCTCTGGCCAGCTCCGCCGTTGACAGGGCGCCGGGCAGATGAGATCTGCCGGGAACCGCCTGAAAGCTCTCCAGCATTGCCTGTTCCTTCAGGGTGCGGGCAGCGCGAAGATCGCTGACGGACCCATCGCGGCCGGCGTCCTCCCGTTCTTTTTTCCAGTTCACATACTGCTCGTATCCGAATGGGAAAAACCGGATCCCGTCTTCTGAAAACAGCAGCAGGGACTCTGCCGTCTGCCGGATGAAATACCGGTCATGGGAAATGACGATCAGCGTTCCCGTATATGCCTGCAGGATGGATTCGATGGTCTCGCGGGCGGGAAGATCCATGTGATTTGTCGGTTCATCCAGAAGCAGTACATTCGGGCGTTCTTCCAGCAGGACTGCCAGCGCGAGCCGGGCCTTTTCCCCTCCGGACAGCTCGCCGACCTGGCGCCGCACATCTTTTCCTGTGAACAGATACCCTGCCAGGGCGGACCTGGCCTCCTGCTCCGTCAGGGCCGGGAAATGATCCCGGAACCAGGTCAGGACGTCACCTTCCGCCCTCAGATCGGCGCTGTTCTGGTCAAAATATGCCAGATCGGCATGTCCGCCGACTGACAGGCGTCCGCGAAGCGGCGGGATCTGCCCTGCCAGAGTGCGCAGAAGTGTCGTTTTGCCGCTGCCGTTCGGCCCCAGCAAGGCCAGCTTCTGTCCCCGGCGGATCCGGAGATCTATTGTCCTGCGGAATCCCCCCTGGTAACCGATCTGCAGTTCTTCGGCCTCAAATACCCATTTGCTGCTCCGGCGAAGGGGCACAAGTTCCTCTTTCCGGATTCTTGCCGTGTCCTCTGCCGGTTTTTCAACCGGAACCATCCGGTCCAGAAGCTTCTGTCTTGACCGGGCGAATGCCGCTTTGTTCGGCCTGTTACGGAAACGGGTGATGAGGGCCTGCAGGCGCCGGATTTCTTCCTGCTGCCGCTCCCAGGCTTTTTTCTGTCTCTGATACTGCGCCTGCTTCTCCTGCCGGTAATGGGTATAATTGCCGGGATAGCGGGTCAGGCGTCCCGCCTCGATCTCATACACGACATCCGCCGTCTGGTCCAGGAAGAAGCGGTCATGGGAAACGATGACCACCGCTTTTTTGTACGTGCGAAGCCAGGATTCCAGCCATTCCGCAGTCTCCATATCCAGGTGATTGGTCGGCTCATCCAGAAGCAGCAGGTCGGCTTCCTCCAGAAACAGACGGATCATCGCCAGTTTTTCCTGTTCTCCGCCGGAAAAGTCTTCGATCCGTCTTCCCTTGTCTTCTTTTCGAAAGCCGAATCCGGTCAGAAGACGGTCGCATTCTGTTCTCCTGGCAGCGTCTTCCTCCGGTTCCTGCGAAAAAGACGGCTCTGCACCATTCTCTGCCGGCAGTTCTTCCTGTGCTTCCGGCCTTTCCAGGTACGTATCCGCATGGCAATTTAGAAAAGCGGCCTTCCGGCCGGCCGGAGATCCGGAATAACGGATGTCCGCTCCCAGGGCTTCGGCGACCGTCTGGCCAGCCTCAAAAAGACAGGTCTGCCGCAGCATGGAAATGGTCAGTTTTCTGGCTGTCCGCATTCCCGAAGCCGGATTTTTTTCATTGCTGTCCAGTTCCAGGTCCCCGGCCAGCAGCTGCAGCAGGGTCGTCTTGCCGGCGCCGTTGCGCCCGACCACGGCAATTTTTTCTGTTCCCCGGACCATAAAATCAAAATGTGAAAGAACGGCCCGCCCTCTTCTTGAGACCGTGCCGTCCGTTATTTCCAGAAGCATACTGCAAATTCCTGTCTTTCTTATCCTGCCGGTTCCGGACAGGCTTTTTTAGTTCCGGGAGAATTCCTCCAGCACCAGATTGTCGTTGCGGTCGAGCACCATTCCCACGCTCCAGGAGTTGATAAACAGCAGGAGGGGATTGCCCTTCATGTCGACTACTTTCTTCATATCTGATGTTCCCGTGATCCTGTCAAGGTCTACTTCGTCTTTGTTCACAATCCAGCGGATGTACTCATAAGGCAGCATGTCCAGCCGGATGTCTACATTGTATTCGCTCTCCAGGCGGAAGCGCAGCACATCAAACTGCAGGACGCCGACAACGCCGACTATGATCTCTTCCATGCCGCCTTTCATCTCCTGGAAGATCTGAATGGCGCCTTCCTGGGCGATCTGCGTGATGCCTTTTACAAACTGCTTGCGCTTCATGGAATCGAGCAGCGCCACTCTGGCAAAATGTTCCGGCGCGAAGGTCGGAATGCCCTCAAAGCGGAACTTTTTCCCGGGAACACAGATTGTGTCGCCTATGGAAAACATGCCCGGGTCAAAGACGCCGATGATGTCGCCGGCATACGCCTCCGAGACCACGTGCCGGTCATCCGCCATCATCTGCTGCGGCTGCAGGAGCCGCATCTTCCGGTCGCCCTGCACGTGATAGACTTCCTCGTCCGCGTTGAACTTTCCGGAGCAGATGCGCATGAATGCGATTCTGTCCCTGTGGTTCTTGTTCATGTTGGCCTGAATCTTGAATACGAAGGAAGAGAAATCGGCATCCGATGGCTCTATGATCCCGCAGTCCGCCTTTCTGGGGAGCGGCGACGTGGTCATCTGCAGAAAATGCTGCAGGAAGGTTTCCACGCCGAAATTGGTGAGGGCGGAGCCGAAAAACACGGGAGAGAGTTCCCCGCAGCTGACCCGTTCCTGATCAAATTCAGCCGACGCGCCGTCGAGCAGTTCGATCTCTTCCTCAAGCTGCTCTTTCTGCTCCTCTGTCATAATGTCCAGCAGGTGAGGATCGTCAATGGCAATTTCTTCTTCGAAGCCTTCCCTGGTGCCTTTCAGTGTATCGTGAAAGGTCAGGACTTTTTCTGAATTTCTGTCATACACGCCCCGGAAATTCTTGCCGGATCCGATTGGCCAGTTTATGGGACAGGTCGGAATACCCAGCTCTTTTTCAATTTCATCTACCAGGTCGAAGGTGTCTCTCGCGTCCCGGTCGAGCTTGTTTATAAAGGTAAAAATCGGGATGTGCCGCATCGCGCAGACCTTGAACAGCTTGCGGGTCTGGGCCTCCACACCCTTGCTGCCGTCAATCACCATGACTGCAGAATCCGCCGCCATCAGTGTCCGGTATGTGTCTTCCGAGAAGTCCTGGTGTCCGGGCGTATCCAGAATATTAATGCAGTATCCGTTATACACAAACTGCAGGACAGACGAAGTAACAGAGATTCCTCTCTGTTTCTCGATCTCCATCCAGTCAGAAACGGCATGCCTGGCCGTAGCTTTTCCCTTTACGGAACCGGCCTGGTTCAGCACGCCCCCGTACAGGAGAAACTTCTCGGTCAGTGTTGTCTTGCCGGCATCGGGATGGGAGATAATGGCAAAGGTGCGGCGTTTTTCTATTTCTCTGGAATAATCGGTCATTGGATGCTCCTAAATGATATGGCAGGATGAAAGGATATCTTTTTTAGCGTTCATCTACTATACCATCTTTGTTTTTGTTTTACAATTTAATCTTCATCCCTGCAGGCCTGACTTGATTTTCAGGATGCGTGTGACGGCAGCATCAATATCGGACTCCCGGATCTGTCCGTCCCGCACGGCATGCACGATGGCGGTATAGGCTCCCCACAGGTCTTCCGGCATCAGGATCATGTCTGCGCCTGCCTGTACAGCCAAAACTGCGGCGTCGGCAGATGTATGCAGATTTGTAATGGCTCTCATATTCATGGCATCTGTGATGATAACGCCGTCAAATCCCATCTGTTCCCGCAGGATGTTTTTGAGGAGATACGGCGACAGAGAAGCAGGCGTAACGTAGCCGATCACGTTCGGGAGGGAGATGTGTGACACCATGATCATCTGCGCCCCTCCGTCTATTGCCTTCTGAAAGGGTACGAGCTCGCATTCCTTCAGCTGTTCAAGCGTTTTGTTATTGGATGCATAGCCTTCATGCGTGTCCCCTGTCGTCGACCCATGGCCGGGAAAATGCTTGTAGCAGGCCAGCACACCCTGCGATTCCAGCCCTTTCCCCATGGAAAGAGCCATATCCGCAACCACCTGCGGATCACTGCCGAAGGAACGGGTGCCGATCACCTGATTCTCAGGGTTGGACAGGACGTCTGCCACCGGCGCCAGGTCTGCGTTGAATCCCAGATCAGAAAGATACCCGCCGATGTTCTCGCCCACGGATAAAGCCTGCGACGGATCACCCCCCGCGCCGACGACGGCCATGCTGCTGATCTTTGGTATCTCCGGGAAGGCCTCGTTTCCGGAGATTCTGGCAACGGTCCCGCCTTCCTCGTCGATAAAGAACAGCATCGGCAGCCCTGTGGTTTCTTCACTGTAGGACTGCGTCATCTGCAGCATCGTCCTGATCTGATCTGCATTCTGTATATTTTCCTGCATATAGATCATGCCTCCCAGCGGGAGTCTCGACAATGCGTCCCGGGTAATATCCCCGAAAATTGTGGTTCCCCTGACGCCTGTCAGCGCATCCGGGGTTACCACGAACATCTGTGCAACCTTCTGTTCGATTGTCATGGAACGCAGTTTTTCACCGATCTGCCGGTCTATGGCCGGGTCTGCGGCCCGTTCTGTGAGCTGTTCTCTGTCAGATTCTCTGTCAACGGTATCCAGGCCGGACATCTGAGGGGCGGTGTTCTGGCCGCATCCGGCGGACACCAAAAGAACAGCCGCCAGCAAGGCAGCTGCCCATTTCTTCATCGGTTGTCCTCTCCGGTTTGTCATATGCGTCCTTAACCTGGTTATTTCCGCTTCCGGTTTCTTCCGTCTGCTTCTGTGGAATGCCTTCTACTTCTGCATTCTCCCGTATACTTCTGTCAGATGCCTGATATGGCGGGCGAGTTCCGGCGTGCACTGCCCGGGAAGCAGCCTCCATTTCCAATTTTCTCCGAGCGTGGAGGGGAAATTGATTCTGGCTTCATTGCCCAGTTCCAGATAATCCTGCATGGGAATCACGGCCAGATCCGCCACACTGCCCAGCGCCTGGCTGATCAGGGCGCGCACGGCAGCCCGGGATTCTGCACGGCGGGAAGCCTCGTTCGTTCCGATCCCGGAATCCGGCTTCGGACAGGGCTCACTCTTCCCGCTCATGGAATCTGTCCCATCGCTTGAAGCCCTGCGGGAATCCGGGCAGAGATCTGCTCCGATTGTAAGTCCCGTATACTGTTTCACTTCCTCCTGCAGCCACTCCGGCGCATTCATATACCATCCGAGCGTAGTCTCGTTGTCATGGGTGCCTGTGTAAACAACGCAGTTTCGTGTGTAGTTGTGCGGCAGATAGGCATTTGACGGTCCGGAACCGAATGCAAACTGGAGCACCTTCATGCCCGGATAGCCGGTTTCCCTCAGAAGTTCATGCACTTCTTCCGTCAGGAATCCCAGATCCTCTGCGATCAGGTCAGGCCGTCCCATATGTTCTTCCAGGGTATGGAAAAAGTCAGCCCCCGGTCCTTTTTCCCAATGGCCAAACTCGGCAGTGGGATCTCCGTACGGAATTGAGTAATAGGCTTCAAATCCGCGGAAATGATCAATCCGTACCTTATCATAAATCCGGAACGCATGCCGCATGCGGCTCAGCCACCAGCTGTAACCCGTTTTGCGATGATAGTCCCAGCGGTACAGGGGATTGCCCCAGAGCTGGCCGGTGGGTGAAAAAGCATCCGGCGGGCAGCCTGCTACTCCTTCGGGCTTATGGTTTTCATCAAACTGAAACAGTTCGGGCGATGCCCAGGCATCGGCGCTGTCCATTGCCACATAGATCGGGACGTCCCCGATCACGCAGATACCCTTTTTATTGACATATGCTTTGAGCTTGTCCCACTGTTTCCGGAAGACAAACTGCTGGAAACGCCAGAAGGACAGCTCTTCCTCCCGGCTGTCGCGTATCTTTTTCAGTGCCGCCGGGTCCCGGTCACGCAGTTCCGCCGGCCAGTCCAGCCAGCCGGTGTGATCCTGCATCTCCTTGATCACGCAATAGAGACAGTAGTCTTCGAGCCAGTCCCGGTTGTCCCGGCAAAAGGCTGCGTATGCCTCATCCGGCACGAAGCGCGCATACGCTCTTCGAAGTGCCGTAAATCGGGTCTTCCAGATTCTCTCGTAATCCACCTGATCCGGATACTGTCCGCAGTCCGCCTCCGCGGCCTCAGCAGCGGTCAGCAGCCCTTCTTTTACCAGCCCGTCCAGTGAAATATAATACGGATTGCCTGCAAATGTCGAGAAAGACTGATACGGCGAGTCTCCATACCCGGTCGGCCCAAGGGGCAGAATCTGCCACCAGGACTGTCCGGCCTCCGCCAGAAAGTCAGCAAAACAAAAGGCTTCTTCTGAAAAGCCTCCGATCCCGTAATTCCCCGGCAGTGACGCCGCCGGCAGCAAAATACCGCTTGTTCTCATCTTCCAATACCCTAACGGAATGTCAGTTCCTCATTCCCGGATTCAGGGAACGGCACAGCACTGTACTTCCGCCTTTCACGCAATTAATGAATAAAATATAGCAGAAATCTGCGCCTGATACAACAAAGGACGCAAAAATATGGCAGGCGGTACAAAAAGGCGAAAGCAAGAGCCGGACTTGAAAGGGAAAGCATGAGAGGAAGGGCTGCCGTCGCCGGCGCCGCGGCGGAAAACCGTACTTGTTTTTCCTTCCGCAAACAACTATACTGGATAGGCCGTTTCTTGTATAATGAGACGGATTGTTTCTCAAATGAATCGTAAGGAGGAAACGTAACTTGAAACAGAATAATAGAGGCAGTTTCACAGGTAAGCTGGGATTTGTGCTTGCGGCAGCCGGCGCTTCTGTAGGACTTGGAAATATCTGGCGTTTTCCTTATCTGGCTGCACGGTACGGCGGGGGTATTTTCCTGCTTGTCTATGTGCTGCTCGCGCTGACCTTCGGATATACGATGATCATTGCCGAAACGGCCATCGGACGTGCCACGAAAAAAAGCCCGGTTGGGGCTTTCCAGAGC
>CADBNA010000490.1 GCA_902795835.1 uncultured Lachnospiraceae bacterium
AAAGACCCAGTACTCCTTCTCGGATAACGCCGCTCTTCTGGGCGCACCGAAGGGCTTTACCGTCACGGTGCGGAATCTGAAGGTCTCTGCCGGCGCAGGCTTCCTTGTTGCCCTGACGGGGGATATCATGACGATGCCCGGCCTGCCGAAGGTCCCCGCCGCCGAAAAGATCGACGTGGACAAAAACGGACGCATTACCGGTCTGTTCTGATCAGGGGCGGGTGAACTGCAAATGGCTGACATTCTGAGGGGAGCGCCTGTCGCAGCTGCCATCACCGAAGGCCTGGCAGATCGTGCGGCAAAACTCCGCGTGCAGGGCACTGAGCCCTGTCTGGCCGTCCTGCGTGTGGGAGCGCGGCCCGAGGACCTGAGCTATGAGCGCACCATTTTCAGGTGCTGTGAACAAGTCGGCATCCATGTCCTGCCGTTTCTCCTGCCTGCTGATTGCACGCAGGCCGCTCTGACGGCGGAGATTGCAAAGATCAACGCGGATACCCGTATTCACGGCTGTCTCATCTTCCAGCCGCTGCCCCCTCATCTGGACGGGCAGGCCGCTGCGGAGACTCTCGCCCCCTGCAAGGATGTGGACTGCATGACATCGGCATCCCTGCTGACGGTGTTCACCGGTCGGGGTGAAGGCTTCGCCCCCTGCACCGCGCAGAGCTGCATGGAGCTTCTGGATTATTACGGGATCGACCCTGCCGGGAAACATGCCGTGGTCATCGGGCGCAGTCTTGTTGTCGGAAAGCCCGTCTCCATGATGCTGCAGGCCCGCGATGCCACGGTCACCATGTGCCACAGCAAAACCCGCAATCTTCCGGACATCTGCCGGCAGGCAGACATTCTGATTGCCGCCGCCGGCAGAGCCGGAATGGTAGATGCCGGCTTTGTCCGTCCCGGTCAGGTCGTGATCGATGTCGGCGTCAGTGTCGCCCCGGAGGGTGACATCTGCGGCGACGTCCTCTTTGACGAGGCGGAACCGATGGTGAAGGCCATCTCCCCCGTTACCGGCGGGGTCGGCACGGTTTCCGTAGCAGTGCTCTGCAAGCATGTGATCGAAGCGGCGGAAAAGCTCTCCTGAACATGCAATGGATAAAAGCGGCCGTTTACCGGAATGGGTAAACGGCCGCAGCATTATACCGCTTCTTTGGCTGTCCCGGAGAGCAGGAACAGGCCTCCGTTATCACAGATGCAGTCAATATCAAAAAACTCACCCAGAATGGCACGCTCCTCCTCTGCGCTGAGCAAGCCGCGGGCAACTCCGGCAGGCATGATTGCGCTGAGAATGTTGACCCGTTCTCTGTCATAAGGAAAAGCGACTGTTAATCGTCCGCCCGGACGTAAAAGCTCCCTGGCTTTTTTCAGAAACAGACGGGGACGCAGAAAATGCTGATAGGAGTTAAAAGCCATCAGCACATCAAATCCCGGTGTGGCCAGATCCAGAAAATCGATCTGTTCCACATGGATACGCGGATCGAAGCTGTACTTCCCGCCGGCAATTTCAGCCATACAGCGCGAGATATCTACCCCCTCAATCTCACATGCACCGGCCTCCATCAGTTCCATGAACATGGCCCCGCTTCCACATCCGACATCCAGAACACAGGCTCCTCCGCAGGGAATCGAAACCGCAGCTGCAACAATGCGCGCGGCTTTGCTCTCAGCATAATCATCGTCCCAAAAGGACGCAACCGAATCATAGTAGTCAGCTATCTGCATCATACATGCTCCTCACATGATTTCGGCCTTCCGTTTTCGGGATCCTTTACCCGGAAGTCTCCATTTCTCCGGACCGGGATCCCGAAAAACGGTTTGAATACAGCGGCAGGCATGCAGCCTGCCGCTGTTGCGCAACAGCACTTATTTGCTGATATCGAGATCAACGGTGACTTCATAATAATCGCAGGCATGGGCGTTCCAGTTGGACACGCTGGCCTTGGAGATCATGCTCATTTCGAGGAAGGAGCAGAAGACATAGGCGCTGTCGTCCAGGATGGTCTGCTGCAGCTCGATGGCGAGCTCGGCGCGCTTGGCAGTGTCAAACTCGGTGGAGAGCTGGTGGAGCAGGT
>CADBNA010000491.1 GCA_902795835.1 uncultured Lachnospiraceae bacterium
CCCTACGATAATGCTCTGCCACTGCGGAGCGATTGTGTACAGGTTGAATGCGTCATTCATCAGTGCCATAAATGCCATTCCGAAGAAAGCACCGACCACAGATCCCTGACCGCCGGCAAGAGATCCTCCGCCTATAATGCAGGCAATGATGATGTTCATGTGGATTCCCTCACCTGTGTAGCGGTTGGCAAAACCGGAACGCGCTGTGACAAGGACGCCTGCCAGTGCAGACAGGGATCCGCTGAGAATGAAGGTGCGTATGCGGACCAGCCGGGAATTAATGCCAATCTGTTCGGCAGCCCGGTAGTTGCCTCCTATGAAATACAGCTGACGTCCCGAGACCGTAAATTTCAGATAAAACTGGAAGAAAATCATCAGGGCAATCATGATCCAGACCATGTGATAAAGGCCGAGAAACTGACCTCGTCCCAGATTCAGGAATTTTTCAGGAAAATCTGTATAGCTGCCTTTGCCTTTCCCCATCAGGATCACTTCACATGCACCACGGATGATGTATTGGGTGCCGATCGTAGTTATGAGAGCATTAATACCGGCAACCTCTACCAGAAAACCATTAAGGAATCCGATGAGAGATCCGGAAAGTATGCCGACCACTACCGCTGCAGGTGTAGGCAGCCCCGCATTGAAACAAATCGCTGTGACCAGACCGCCAAAACACATCACGGAGCCGACGGACAGATCAAATACACCGGAAATCAAAAGGGCCATCATGCCAATGGCAATAATACCGTAAGGGGCAATTGCAGTCTGCAGAGACTCCAGGTTGGCACTGTCAAAAAAGTATTTGTTGGTCAGCGCCAGCAGAAGAAAGATGCCCACGGAAAGGAGGATGGCGGTCGTTTCATTTTTTTTCAGTAATTTCTTCACCGTTTTCCCCTCCTTAACTGTTTTTATTGACGCGGCTGTCAATAAACACCGACACGATCAGAATGATGCCGACGATGAGCTGCGACAGGAGCGGGTCAATATTAAACACCACCATGGTGTTGGAAATGGCTGCGAGGAAGATCAGGCCGAAGGCCGTAGCAAGAATACTGCCTTTGCCGCCGGAGAGAGAGGCGCCGCCCAGTACTGCAGCTGTCAGAACGGTAAATTCCAGACCGTTTCCTATCGTGGTATCCGCATATGTGACCCGGGCGTTGATCAGGATGCCCCCGATTCCCGCGCAGAGGGCAGAGACGCCGAACATCAGTGTTTTTATGATATCGGAGCGTATGCCGTAAATCCTTGTGGTCTCCAGGTTTTCTCCCACATAGTACATCTTCTTAAAGAAAGCCGCATTCCGCAGCAGGTATTCCAGGACGACAACGAGAACGATCATCACGATGACGATGTAATGGAGGCCGTGGAAAGATGCCTTTGCCAATGCACGCATTTTTGTCGGATAAGTTGCGCCTGTCAGCGCTTTAACAAAGTTGGAGGCAAGCCCTCTTACCAGGGTCATGGTGGCGATCGTCACCATCATAGAGTTCAGTCTCAGCCGGACAACCAGGAAACCGGTAAGCAGTCCGAGAAGGAGACATACGGCCAGAGAGATGATAATGGAAGGAGCCAGAGGAAGGTGCTTCTTCAGCATCAGGTAGCCGGTGAGCATTCCTGCGAATGCATAAACAGAACCGACCGACAGGTCAATCTCCCCCATGATCATCAGGTAGGTGAACCCAATGGCTGCCAGAAACTGGAAGGCAACCCCGTACAGGATAGAATAGATGTTGCTGTATGTCAGAAAAGTCTTGCTGGCCATGCCGATAACTGCGAACAGGACAGCAGTCAGAAGGATCACGGTCACGGATGAAAAATCCGGCCGCCTTTTCATGCTTAGTCCGGAACCAGTCGCCGGCGTCTGCTCATTCTTTCCCATGTTCCTCCCTCCTTTATTTGCCGCCCGCAGCCAGAGCTACCACGGCTTCTTCTGCGATCTCATCGCCGGAAAGGATTCCGGCCAGAGCTTTGTTTTTCATGACAAATATCCGGTCGCACAGAGACATAAGCTCGGGGAGCTCGGAACTGAATATTATGAGGCCGATTCCTTCTTCGCTGCACTGCAGGAGAAATCTGTGTATCTCTGCCTTGGCGCCGACATCGATTCCACGTGTGGGCTCATTGACGACCAGGAGTCGGGGCTCTGTTCCCAGACAGGCAGAAAGCATCAGTTTCTGCTGGTTGCCGCCTGAGAGGTTTTTAGGTTTCTGAAAAATTGAAGGAATGGCAATGGAAAACATCCGGATAAATTTGGCGGTATGCTCATAGCTTTTCTTTTTCTGTATAATGATCCCACGGGTCATTTCATCCATTACAGGCACAAGCATATTGTCATTGGCAGAGCTGTTGAGCAGGAGTCCCGCTGTCTTGCGGTTGTTGTTGAGGTACATCATTTTCTCTCTGATCAGCACAGCAGGGGTGATTTTTGTAATCTTCTTGCCGAAGAGAACCAGCTCTCCGGTGTCCTTTCCCTCCAGCCCGTAGATCATACGGGAGAGTGTGTTGGAACCGGAGCCTTCCAGTCCGAAAAAGCCGATCACTTCACCCTGATGGAGATCAAAGCTGACATGAGACAGAGCTCCCTTTTTAGAGAGATCCTTTACCTCGAAGATCACTTCGTTTTCAGAAGCATCTGTAAATGCTTTTTTGGAATACAGTCCCGCAGAAAGATCATGTCCGACCATTCTGGCCACCAGATCATCTTCCTTCAGGTTTTCGTCGTTCCGAAACGTGCAGATATACCTTCCGTCCCGCATGACGGTGATGTTGTCGCTGATTTCCATTACTTCGTTAATGCGGTGGGAGATGTAGATAATGGTAATGCCGCGGGATGCGAGATCCTTTGTAACCTGCATCAGGCGGTCCGCTTCTTCGTTGTTCAAACCGGAGGTGGGCTCATCCAGAAGGATAATCTTCTGATTGTTGCTGATGCATCGCAGTATTTCTACCATCTGCTGCTGGGCAAGGGTAAGCGTGTCCATTTTCTGATCCGGCCTGAGGTCCAGATTGAACAGGGCAAGA
>CADBNA010000492.1 GCA_902795835.1 uncultured Lachnospiraceae bacterium
GAACTCTGCGTGGCTGCGCATGAGAAAAACATTATCGTGTCGTCAGACAATTATGTCCCGCAGTATACCGGCTATTATAACCGCAAAGAGCAGGCGAAGACCGTCGACTATATCGTGATTATGGGATATGATGAACATACGAACGGTTCCGCAGAGGCAGGTTCGGTGGCCTCTCTTCCGTTTGTGGAAAAGGGCATACAGGATACGCTCGCAGAGGTGCCGGCCTCCCAGGTGATCAATGCAATTCCGTTTTACACGAGAGGCTGGACGTCGTGGTTCGGAGACGAGAGACCGGACAGCGAAGCCCTGGGTATGAATGATGCGGACAATTTTGCCGAGACGCACGGCATCTACCTGTCATGGGATTCATCCATAGGCCAGAGATCGGGAACGGCAGTGACGGATGAGGCCCGCTACAGTATCTGGATGGAAGATGAGCAGTCCCTGGAAGAGAAAATGAAACTGATCCGCAAGTACAATCTGGCAGGTGTGGGGGCCTGGCGGCTTGGCTTTGAGCGTGACGGTGTCTGGCAGATTATTAACAGTTACATGAATCAGTAAACATGAGGGGGAGTACGAGCGATGTCAGATGTAGAAGAATTGTTTAAAACTACCATAATGGGCGGGTATGACAAAGACGACGTGCAGATGGGAATCCAGAAGCTGCGCGACAATGCCCACGAGGAAAAGGTAACCCTGCAGAGAGAAATCGACGAGAAGTCAAAAGCCCTGACGGCGATCCAGGAAGCTCTGGCTGCCAAGGAAAAGGAACTGTCAGAACAGATGGCGCGCGCGGATGAGCTGCAGAAGCAGCTGGATGACCGCGAAAAGGAGATTGTCCGCATAGAAAAGGAACTGCGTGGAAAATACCAGTCTTATGTGGACAATTATGAAGAAATCAGCGGCCTGGTCTATGAATCCCGGATCCGCGCAAAGGAGATGGAACGGGAGGCAGAGACCCGGAAGCAGGAACTGATTCAGGGGGCACAGGAAGAGGCGGAGCGCATCCGTGAGGCGGCGCAGGAACAGGCTGACCGCTCTCTGGAAGAGACGAAAAAACAGATTGAGGAACTCAATTCTGAGGGCCGCCAGAAGTACGAAGTGATTCAGGAAGAGCTGAGCCACATTATGGAGATGTTCAGCCAGGTCCAGAAACAGTTCATGAATGCATACAGAGGCATTCATGATATTGTCAGTGATGTGCCGGACAATACGGATGACGAGTCGCTCATCCAGGATGAGGAAGTGTCTGAGGAGTGAGAGCGAAAGTCGTTCGGCTGACAGGCGGTGCTGCTGACGCGGAAATCTACCGGGAAGCCGGCAGGATTCTGCAGGGCGGCGGTCTGGTGGCCTTTCCCACGGAGACTGTGTACGGACTGGGCGGAAATGCGCTGGATCCGGCCTCCTCCCTGCGCATTTATGCAGCAAAAGGGAGACCCTCAGACAATCCGCTGATTGTTCACATTGCGGATATGGACAGCCTGTTTCAGGCTGCCGCGAAAGTGCCGGAAGAGGCCCTGCGCCTTGCAGAACGCTACTGGCCAGGCCCCCTGACGATGATTTTTGAAAAGAAGGACTGTGTGCCTGTGGAAACCACAGGCGGACTGGACAGCGTGGCTGTCCGGTTCCCGAGCCATCCGGCCGCGCAGGCACTGATCCGGGAAGCAGGCGGTTTTGTCGCGGCCCCCAGTGCCAACACATCCGGCCGGCCCAGCCCCACCTGCGCCGCTCATGTAGCGGAAGACCTGGGCGACCGGATTGACATGATCCTCGACGGGGGCCCCGTAAACATCGGCCTGGAGTCGACAATCGTTGATTTTACCGGCGACGTGCCCATGATCCTGCGCCCCGGCTGGCTGAACCGGAAGATGCTCGAAGAGGTGCTCGGGGAGGTCAGAGTCGATCCCGGCCTGCTGAAGGATGACCCGTCTGTCCGCCCGAAAGCGCCGGGCATGCGGTACCGGCATTATGCTCCGAAGGCAAAGCTGGTCATAGTCGAGGGAACGCCGGAGGCTGTTGCCGGAACAATCCGGGAACTCGCGGCGAAGGGTGAAGCGGAAGGAAAGAAGGTAGGGATCATATGTGCCGAAGAGAACCTCGGACGGTATCCTGCCGGATGCGCGCGCTGCATAGGCAGCCGCGCGGATGAAAAGACGATCGCGCAGCATCTGTACGGGCTGCTTCGGGATTTTGACGCGGAAGACGCGGATCTCATTTATTCAGAGTCCTATTATACGCCGCAGCTGGGAGGGGCGATCATGAACCGCCTGATCCGTGCGGCCGGACATACAGTTATACAGGCATCAGAAAATAATAAGACAGGAGGAAAAGGAACATGCTTGGAATAGGCTGCGATCACGGCGGTTTTGCTTTAATGGAGGAAGTGCGGGCTCATCTGAAAAAGAGAGGCACAGAATTCAAGGATTTCGGCACCTTCGGGACAGAGTCAGTGGATTATCCGGATTATGCGCAGAAGGTCTGCGAGGCGATTCAGAAGGGGGAGTGCGACAACGGCATCCTGATCTGCGGAACCGGCATCGGCATCTCCATTGCCGCAAACAAGATGGACGGGATCCGGGCTGCCCTCTGCGGAGACAGCTATTCGGCTGAGCTGACCCGGCTTCACAACAATGCCAATGTCCTGTGCATGGGCGGACGTGTGATCGGGCCGGACATGGCCTGCAAGATCGTGGATCTCTTCCTGGATACGCCGTTTTCGGAGGATGAGCGTCACAAGAGGAGAATTGCAAAGGCAGAAGCCCTGGCACATGTTCATGCGTAAGGCAGCTGGGAGGAAAAATGGGACAGGTAATTTTTATGGATCACCCGCTGATCCAGCATAAGATCGGACTGATCAGAGATGTAAACACAGGCACCCGGGATTTCCGCGAAATCGTTGCCGAGATCGCTATGCTGGAGTGCTATGAGATTACCCGTGACCTCAGCCTGGAGGATGTGGAAATCACCACGCCGATCCAGAAGACCACGGTCAAGAGACTGGCAGGCAAAAAGCTTGCAATCGTGCCGATCCTGCGAGCCGGTCTGGGGATGGTAGACGGAATGCACACCCTGATACCCGCCGCAAAAGTCGGCCATATCGGCATGTACCGCGATCCGGAGACGCTGGAGCCTGTCGAGTACTACTGCAAGCTCCCCGCAGACATAGAAGAGAGAGACGTCTTCGTCGTAGATCCCATGCTGGCCACAGGCGGCTCCGCCTGCGATGCCATTCGCCAGCTGAAAAAACACGGCTGCCGCAATATCCGCTTTCTCTGCATCATAGCCGCCCCGGTCGGTCTGGAGCGCCTGAAGAGAGAGCATCCGGATGTGACCATCGTCGTAGGTTCCCTGGATGAAAAACTCAACGAAATCGGCTACATCGTACCAGGCCTCGGCGACGCCGGCGACAGAATCTTCGGAACGAAGTAAGGAGACAGGGGTCAGACCTGTGTCTCCCGAATAGGTAATTGCAAAACGGCATGCGGTCGGGAAATTGTATGAACATTCAAACGGCTTCCGCGCAAAGAACTTCTAAGCATTCACGTC
>CADBNA010000493.1 GCA_902795835.1 uncultured Lachnospiraceae bacterium
AGATCACACCGGCTTTTATGAAAGATACGGCTGGGAGTTCCTCTGTTTGGTTCAGGGAGACGGAGAGCCTGATCTGACAAGGATGTATATTCACCGGTAAAAAGACGGGCTCCGGAAAGCCTGTAAACAGGGCCTTCCGGAGTTTATTTTTGCTTTGGGTCCTGGAAATTGATCTGTCTTTAGTTCATTCACTCATAGTCCTCGAGACGCCATTCGTCTTTCCAGTCCAGGTAAGCCATCTCACCGTCAAAGCGGAAAGGCAGCCAGACATAATCGGCAATGGAGGTGTTGCGTTCCGCATCTGCTTTCGGAGGGATAATGCCGTACTGTTCAATCAGCTGCGGAATCAGATGACCGCGGCCTGAAAAGATATAGGTAAACATGTCCCGGCTGAAGTCATAAGGAATGTCCATTTCTTCCGGGCACCAGCGGTCTGCCACTGCAATATACAGATCCTTTTTTCCCACCACCTTGAAGACTGAGGAGATCTGTGAGTGGTAAGAGGTGCGGCTCTCATCAGCGGGATGAGGATTGCCCAGCACGGTATAGGGGCCGTGCCAGGTATCTGCAACTGCAACTTCCGAGGGATTCGGAAGATAACCGGTCGTGCCGCTGGTGATAAGGTAATGTCTGCCGTTTCTCAGGAAATGGGCAGTTGCCTCCCGGACAGCCGGAGGGGCACCGTGGGGAAAGTGTGTGCTGTAATAGCCGGTCACATCCGTGTAATCCTCAGTGAGATCGGCGCAGATCGTCTCGCTGTGGACGCGTTCAAAATAGTAATAGGCTTTTCCGTCTTCGGCCACTGCAAGGTCAAAATCTCCGGCACTCATGTTCAATGGACGCAGCCCCTCTCGTACCTTTGTGTAAGGACCGAGAATCGAATCCGAGGTCAGTACGGTTTCGGACTGGCTGCCGTCCCGGTTCATGATTTTCAGCCAGCAGACGAATTTCTTCGTGCGGGCGTTGTACAGGATATGAGGCCTGTCCATGCAGGCAGACGGGTGCAGAGAGGAATCCGGATCATCCGGCTCCGGCGGAATAATCAGCCCTTCATCTTTCCAGTTGTAAAGATCTCCGGAGCTGTAGCAGCGGACACCCCAGTGCCAGATGCCGCTTTGACCGTCTGTTTTTTCCTTGTTTTCACCATACCAGTAATAGGTTCCGTCCAGATACATGACAGAGCCGCCGTGGGCCTGGATGCGCTTGCCTTCGGTATCCAGCCAGACCTGGCCCGGATGAAAAGAATGATAAATCCGGTTCATAATCAGATCTCCTTATAAAAAGGGCAGGCTGTGCGGCCTGCCCTCAGAATGAATCAGTCGGCGGAATTCTGCTCGCTGAGCGCTTTGCGGACTTCGGGCATTTTTTTGTCCAGATCATAGAGAGCAAAGAGGATGATCTGTCCGATGGTGCAGAGGAAGGTGACGCCGATATAGAGGAAGATGATGCCGTTGACTGCGGAGGCTGACTGTGTGGCTGCGCCGCCCAAATATCCGGTGGCAGCCAGGACCCAGCCTACCATAACGCCGGCCAGACCGGAACTGCACTTGTTTGCAAAGCTGATGGCACTGTAGGCCATGCCCTCAGCCTTCACACCGGTTTTCCATTCGCCGTACAGAGCGCTGTCAGCGATGAAAGCATTGTTCGCTCCCTGAACCGGGGCAAAGAAGATGCCCTTGATGACAAGGCCTGCTACGAACAGCGGTAAGTTGTGGATGTTCAGGAACATGAGAGCGAAGCCGATCATGGTCAGGCACAGTCCGCCCAGAGCTGCCGTACGTTTGCCGATCTTGTTGCTGACAGCCAGTGCAATCGGCATGCACAGCAGGGAAGGAACATTATCTGCAATAACGAGAATGGGGATGAGGCCGGGATTATTCAGAACGTACATTCCGTAATAGATCATAGCCGCAAGTCGTGCGTTCAGTCCCAGATAAATCATCACGGTGTTGAGAAGCTGGATGACCCAGTACTTATTCTTAATCAGGGAGAGAAGGCTCTCTTTGGTGTTCTCTTTTTTAACGGTTCCTTCCGCGTCGGGGAGTTCGGTGGTGGTGAAATAGGTCAGAAGCGTTCCGATCAGCGTGACAATACTGAGGATGATGGTCAGCTTCATGAATGCGCCGCGGGTATAGGTTTCGCTGCCGTTGCTGAGTGCCGTCAGCAGACCGACAGCCAGGGCGTTAATCAGAACGTTGCCAAGGATCGTACCGAACATGATCATGGTGGAAATGCCGTTAATTTCTTTCTCATCGCGGCTCAGACGCACGTTCAGTGTACTCATGGCACAGCCCAGTGCGGTATAGCCAAGAGCATAGAGGTTATAGAAGATAAAAATCCAGGCAATCTTTCCGCCGTTCGAAATGCCTCCCGGTGTGGAAAAGAGTAGAATGGTAAACAGAATAAAGGGAATGACAGAGCGGATGATCCAGGGTCTTGCCTTACCCTTGGGACTCCTGGTCTTGTCGATGACAGCGCCCATCATGATATCCGTGACACCGTCAAAGATACGCGATACCAGCAGGATATTTCCCATGGCCAGCGCAGAGACACCGACGATATCTGTGCCGAAATATGTAATGTAACCGGCCACCAGACCGGTCAGGAGCGCCTGTCCCAGAAAACCCAGGAGAATGCTGAATTTGGTGCCGAATTTCACTTTGCCGAGCTGCATAATTGTTTCCTCCAATCTTGCCTTTGCATATAGCCCGTGTTGCTGTTGCTTTCCTTAGTATATTTCCGTATACTGAAACCATCAACGGCGCCATTTGCTTAAAAATCATACAATATTGCGGTGACTCTCATGTTTGAAAACATACAGTTTCTGGAGTTCAACGACGCATGGATTTCTGACCGAAGTCTGACGAGAGCGTCTGAGCAGGCAGCGAAACAATCACCCGAAATTCAAAACAGTCTGAACAGACTGATTCAGCAGCAGACGCCATATCGGTTTGCATTTGACGGCAGAGTAAGACTGAAAATCCCTTATCCGGTCAGCCCGGAGGATGCGGCGCGCTACTATGTTCCTCAGCTGTTCGTGATCTGCGAGTGCGGGCCGGGTTATTATACGCTGCGGGAAAATTATGACTCCTATGAGATTCTTTACACATATTCGGGAGAAGGTGTTCTGGAGTATGGCGGACAGAGATATTTACTCCAAGCCGGGGATGGGTTTTTCATAGACTGTCGGAAAAAGCACTACTATCTCACCAGGGGTGAACAATGGGTTCATGCGGAGCTGCATTTTGACGGCCCGCAGGCAGCCTATCATTTTCAGGAGTTTTATAAATCAGGGAATCCCTGCTTCCATGAAAGCCGCAACGGAAAGCTGCTCACAATCTGGGAGGCAATGCTGCGCGCGTGGCAGGATTTTCAGCTGTATAAGCAGCTGCATGTCTCCAATGATATCAGTCAGATCATCGCACACCTGCTGGTGATTAAAGATCAGTCCGGCAGCGGAGATGCCACTCCGGAAAGCGTCTCGAGGCTGGTCAAATACATGGATCGTCACTTCTCGGAATCCATTACACTGGATAAGCTTTCCGAGATGGTTTCCCTCAGCAAATATCACCTTTCCCGGGAGTTCAAGCGCTATACCGGAGTAGCACCCATGCAGTACCTTCAATACGTTCGCCTGGAAAACGCAAAACTGATCCTGATACATTCAAAACTCCCTGTCCGCATGGTCGCGCAGGAGGTGGGCTTTTCGGATATCAACAACTTTGCCAGACAGTTTCAACGGCATGCGGGTATGACTCCGGTTCGTTTCAGAAAAAACAATCAGAACAGTAAAAGACAGTCACTGTGATCATGAATTCAGGAAGGAGAAAGGAAATGGAGGACAGAACGTACGAACAGCAGACTGCCCCGGCTCCGAAGATAGAAATAGTG
>CADBNA010000494.1 GCA_902795835.1 uncultured Lachnospiraceae bacterium
TCCGTAATGGCATCCGGCAGGTCCGCCGGACAGGTCTCGACCGTAGACCCTGCTTCATATTTGTTCTTATAATCATAGAAGCCCTGTTTCGGGGCAATCTCGATAATCGGATACGCTTCTCCGGCCACGACCGCCACAGAGAATTCCCTTCCCCGGATATATTCCTCTACCAGCGCCGTCGGTTCCAGCGAAAAGGAGCAGCGCAGAGCCTCCCGGAATTCCTCATCACTGTAGACAATGGAAACGCCCACGCTGGATCCCCCGCGGCACGGCTTGACTACCAGCGGAAACGACATGCCCAGTTCCGCAGCGGTGCGGATGCCGGCATGCGCCGTGACCAGCACACCCATCGGCGTCGGAACGCCGGCCATGCGGAACAGCTGCTTGGTCCTTTCTTTATCCATGGCCAGCGCGCTGCTCAGGTAATCCGGCCCGGTATACCGGATGCCGTACAGATCCAGCAGCGCCTGCATGCGGCCGTCCTCTCCGTTTGCGCCGTGCAGGGTCAGAAAGACGATATCGGCCTCGCCGCACAGCTCCAGGACATTCGGGCCCGGAAGCTCTCTGCGCTTTTCCAGCTCCGCGGAAACCTGGGACGTCTGCAGATGCATTTTTGCCGCTACGGCGTCTACATTATAATCCCCGAGGAAGGCATCCGGAGCGGATACCCCCGGCCATCCGAAAAAGAGATCCACAAGAATCGCCTGGTGTCCCCTGCTGCGCAGCGCTTTGCAGACCTGCGTTCCCGAAACGATCGATACCTCTCTCTCTGTGCTGGTGCCAGCCGCCAGTACAACTATCTTCATCTGTGTGCTCCTTCTTCAGCCCGGCATGATCTCGACGATCGGCTGCTTGCCCACCGGCTGCGATTCACTGTAATAGACGATTACGGGAAATCCGGTATCCATGATATCGAAAATCGTAGCCGCCGCGCCCTCCGGTGTATTGACGCAGCCGTCCGACCCGTTGTATCTCCAGGTATCCTTGTTGCCGAAATCAAAGTCTGTCCTCCAGGAGGCATCATGTATGCCGCAGGATGCAAAGAAGGGCAGCCAGTATTTGACCTTGACATTGCCGTTGGCCCGGAAGGTCGCGTCCTTTTCCTTCAGGTCAATCGCCCATACCTTGCCGGAAGGGGTGTTCTGACCTGTGCTGTCATTTCCGGTGACAATCGGCGTATCGACTACCAGGACGCCGTCATGGTAGCACCACATCTCCTGCTTTTCTATGCAGATCTCCACGTATGTTCCGCCGATGTCGTTTGTCGATCTGTCCATGGCGCGGTACAGGTACACCGGTTCTCTGGTCTCCTGCAGGCCGCGCTGAATCGCATCGATCAGGTCCATAACCGTAGATTCCTGGTTGATGCACCATCCGTAATCGCCGCCGCTCTCCAGCTCAATCTCCGCGCCCGTGGAGGTCGTAAACTTGTGGCGGAGTCCGTAGGTGTCCGTATCATAGGCAAGCTGGTAAACCCATTCGGCCACGCGCCCCTTGTTGATCACGTAATTGCCTTCATCGTCCTGATCCAGAAAACTCCTGACCAGCGTGCCGTCTACGGTAAACTGGCGGTCACCGAAATCATATACGATGTTGGTGTTCATCATGCGGTTCAGATAGTCGGCCGTTGACAGCAGCTTCTCGTCATCCGCATTGGCAGAGGGCTTCTGATACAGATCGAGCGCCTCAAAATCAATGGCGGTCTCGGCGTTTTCAATTGCGGAGATAATGGCATACCTCGTCTTGTCCCGGTCCAGCGTCGTTCCCTGCTGGCTCTCCGTGACGATAAATCCATCGCCTGTTTCCTCTATTTTGGAGTTGGAAGGCGCAATCACATTGCCGGCGTTAAAGCACTGCATGTCACTCATGACATTGTCGATGGAATTCTTGTCGTACGTATACCCGATATCCACCGTATAGGACTTGCCCCTGCCCAGATAAAGCAGCCAAAGATTGGTATTCTGGCTGTCCATCAGCTTCTGGACAGAGCCGTCATCCACATACTGCATGTAGATCTGGTCGCCTGTGATCTTCTCCACATAGCCGTTGCGCTCACTGCAGGACAGGGTATAATCCCGGATCCTGTTCTGTATCGCGTATTTTGCGTCATCAACCGTCATCTCGCCTACGTTGATGCCATTGATGCGTGTTCCGGAGAAAAAGTGATTCCTGAAGTGCCATTTTCCGAAAGTAAAGATTCCTCCCAGAATCAGCATAAGCAATATCAGGAGAATCACCATACCGACCAGTTGTCTGGATAGCTTTCTCATGCGATTCATCCTCGTTCTTTCTGTATAACCTGTAAAACCCCTTACTACCCCTGTTTCTGTATGTGCATTGTAATATCACCATGCACAGCTTGTCAAGCATAGCGCCCCTTATGAGCCGGCCACCCAGCGCCCGGTGGAACCGCAGGGCAGGACCAGTCCCGTAGAGGTGACCGGCAGTCCGATCTCCGATGCCTCCGCAGAGCCGCCGTGCCGTCCGAAAGCCGCCATCAGCATATAGTCAAGTACGGCGGGGGCCAGGCCGGTCGTATAGGAATTCAGCAGAACAAAGAGCGGCCGGCTGCTCAGCAGTTCCGCGCATTTTACCAGAAGCGGCCATATGCTGTCCTCCAGCTTCCAGATCTCCCCCTTTGGCCCCCTGCCGTAGGATGGCGGATCCAGAATGATGGCGTCATACGTGTTGCCGCGCCGGATTTCCCGCTCCACGAATTTACCGCAGTCATCCACGAGCCAGCGGATGGGCCGGTCCGCCAGGGAAGAGGCGGCGGCATTTTCCCTGGCCCAGGACACCATGCCTTTGGACGCGTCCACATGGGTAACGGAAGCGCCCGCTTCCGCCGCCGCCAGGGTGGCGCCCCCCGTATAGGCGAACAGATTCAGCACTTTTACCGGTTCCGCCGCGGATCCTTCTTCTGCCCGTCTGCGCTGCACTTCTCTGCGGATCCGGCCGGCACTCCAGTCCCAGTTCACTGCCTGCTCCGGAAAAAGGCCGGTATGCTTGAAGCTGAAAGGCTTCAGGCGGAATGTCAGGTTCCCGTAATGAATCTCCCACTGTTCGGGCAGATGAAAGTTTTCCCACTCCCCGCCGCCCCGGCTGCTCCTGTGATAATGACCGTCACAGTGCTTCCAGCCGCGGTGCTTTCTGGGCGTGTCCCAGATCACCTGCGGATCGGGGCGGATCAGGATGCAGTCCCCCCACCGCTCCAGCTTTTCTCCTGCCGAGGCGTCCAGCACCTCATACTCTTTCCAACTGTCAGCCAGCCACATATGCCGTGCACCTGTTCCTCTCTGATCTGTATTGGCAGTCAGGCTTTCCCCTGCCTCTCCATACCTTACTACAATCCGTCTGAAATTGCACTATCCAAAATCAGAAAGCAGGGGCTGCCTGTTTTCAGTATCAGATTAGTATCATGTGACAAAGAAAAACCCCGGAAGCCGCGTGCTTGGCCGGCTGTCCGGGATTCTTGCAGCAGATAACGGGAATCGAACCCGCCTCCCCAGCTTGGGAAGCTGGTGTTCTACCAATGAACTATATCTGCATATGCGTAATTATATGCCTGCCGACAGCAAAATGCAAGCCGAAATATTTATATGATTACAACGCCAAAAGTCCAGAGCCCACGCAAGCTCGCTTGCAAGTGGGCGAGAGGACTTGGGGCGTGCCCCGACATGAGGATGAAGTGGGGGAGGGGCCCCATGAAATCCGAATGGCGGGCAGGATTGTGGGAGCACGA
>CADBNA010000495.1 GCA_902795835.1 uncultured Lachnospiraceae bacterium
GTGGATATCTGGGACTGACAGTATGACTGCAGAGCTGTAAGGCTGGTTTCCGCTCAAACCTGCCTGACACAGAACGAATCTTCAAGTAAATACAATGAACGCAGAATTGGCTGACGCTGGAGGGCTGTATTGTTATCCGCGTCAGCCTGTTTGTTTTACAGGAGGATGCTATGAATTTCTTTTCACCGAATGATGTTGCCAGAAATTACATCCAGATCGGAAAAAGCAAGGTAAATACTCCGACAGGCAAGATGATTATTCTCGCTGTAATGGCGGGAGTGTTTATTGCTATTGGCGGGATCTCTGCGACGACGGTTGCCGTAGCTGTGGAGCCTGCATCGCTGGGCAAACTGCTGGGAGCGGTCGTTTTTCCCGGAGGGCTTACCATGGTGTTGATTGCCGGTTCCGAACTGTTTACCGGCAACTGTCTGCTTATCATTCCCCTGCTTGATAAGGCCGTAACCTTTAAGGGCGTACTCAAAAACTGGCTGTTCGTCTATATTGGCAATATGATTGGCAGCATCCTTCTTGCGGCCGCCGTTGTCTTCAGTCACCAGGTCGGTCTTTTCAACAACAACGTAGCGGTATCCGTCATTTCAACCGCAGCGGCAAAATGCAGTCTGTCCTTCGGAGACGCGCTTATCAAGGGAATTCTCTGTAATTTCCTCGTATGCATAGCGGTCTGGATTTCGTTTGCGGCAAAGGATATTGTCGGCAAGATAATCGGAGTCTTCTTTCCGATCGTGATGTTCGTGCTCTGCGGATTTGAGCACAGCGTCGCAAATATGTACTATATATCCGCCGGACTGTTCGCCAATTCCGTTCCGGCGTATGCCTCGGCTGCGGCGGAGATAGACACAGGCATGCTTACGGCCGGAAGGATGTTCGCAGCCAATCTTCTTCCGGTCACGATTGGAAATATTATAGGCGGAGCAATCTGCGTCGGACTGCCATACTGGTATATTTATCTGAACCGCAAAAACAGGATAGATATTCTTACCAGCGACTGACGCCTCTGTGCACAGAGTGTGAAGGCATGAGATTCCCGCAGGATTACACAGGATTCACTGCATGAAAACAGACAGGGAGGAGCAGGTATGGTTACAACAACAACACAGATCATCGAAGGACACAAGATCGTAAAGTATAAAAAGGTTCTGACAGAATACGAATTTGCCGGCGGCAAACTGGGCTGCGGGGAAGGCGAAGCGCCGAAAAGCATTAATGAGATGACGCGGGATGAATTTGACAAGGCATTTGCAGATGCCACATCCGCCGCGTTCAGCAAGCTCGTTGCACATGCCAGGGAGCTCAACGCAAACGCGATAATAGGTGCGGGAACGGAATACAAATTCTGCGGACCGGGAAATGAGACCCTCATGGTCATTGCAAAAGGCACGGCTGTTATAGTAGATGCATCCTATTATTAACCGGAATGCTTCCCGCAGGCGGATTGAACCTAAAAATCTGTTGAAGAATTTTAGGTTTTCTTTTATATTAAATTTGGAAAAATTTTGTCTGCACACAGCACAGCGGGAGAGAGGTTTTGAAGCACAGGAAATTGAGGTGGTTTCTGATTGTATTGTCGGGCCTGATTGCAGTGACCTGTTCTGTCGGTATGATCTCTTTTAAGGTCATTGCAAATTCGTATCAGGAGCTTAACGATATGATCACTGCTTCTTCCCGGACGCTGCGGCAGGTCCTTCCCGAATTCAACGGGAGTGAACAGCTTTACCGGGAAGTACAGGACGAGATGAACACAGCTGTGCTTCATGGCTTTGCGTATCAGCTGGCACAAAAAGAGAAAATATCTGCTGAGGAATTTGAGAGAAAATGCCAGCGTTACGGGGTTGAGGGCGGATTTGTCGAGACGCCGGACGGACAGGTCATATGTGCTGCCGGAGAGGATGTCAGAGAACGCTATGAAGCATCTCTTTCCGAAGAAGACAGCAGCCACAAAGAGCTGTTTTATTCTGAGACGCTCCCGGATAAACGGGTTCTCGTACTGGAGTTTTCCGGCGAAGATCTGGAGGAACTTATCGATTACTCTGTTGCCTGGATGAACCGGGTCCAGAAGCTCCGGATCGGGCAGACGGGCTTTTGCTGTGTTCTCTCACAGGATGGAACCATCATTTCTCATCCGGAGAAAAGGCTTACTCTCGAAGAGGAGACCCGCTTTGACATTGAGAACACATCCTTTCTCATTAAAGGGCTTTCCCTTTTTGTTCTGGAATCTCAAAACGCCAGGGATTCATACAATTACTCAATGATCGGCAAACTGATCCCGTTTCAGGGCTATAACATTCTCTGCGGTGTGACGCTGCCGGAATATCTGAAGACTCACTTTCTGGCAGCGATGAGCTTTCCCCTGCTGCTCTTCCTGACGCTGTATGTGTTCTTCCGTTATCTTCTGCTTCTGCGCAGGATTCCCAAAAAGGCTGTCCTGCACAGGCTGTCTGTCGCCGGACTGATCGGGCTGATTTTCGTCTTTTCCTCCAGCTTATTCCTGCAGGCGGTTAATGGAAGGGCAGACCAGATGTCTGCCGTCGGCAATCACGCACAGAATGCCGTAGACGCTCTGGAACGAAACGAAGAGATCAGGGACTATATTACAATATGGTTTAATTTCCAGCAGCTGAATAAATGCTTTATCGCGGCTGATATTCTGTATGAGGAGCAGAACGGGCTTACCCGGAGCGATGTACAGAAGATATCGGAAATGCTGGGGACAACCTGGTGTTTCTTATATGACGACAGCGGCCATGTGGTGCTGACGGATTCACCTTATGATCATTTTGTGCTCTCCAAAATCGATGGCAGCCAGTCTTCCGCCTTTCTTCCGCTGCTCGAAGGAGTGGAATACGTGGTCCAGGATCCTATGCCCGATGATGTCTCCGGAGATGAGATGCAGTATGTCGGCGTCTCCGTGCGCGATGAAAACGACCTGGCAGACGGGTTTGTCCAGATTGCCGTAGACCGCGCGCTGTACCGGAAGATGATTGATGCGCTGGGAATCCGGCAGGAAATTGAAAACATCGGTGTCAATCAATCGGAATCCGCCTTTGCGTTGAATCTGGAGAGCGGGATCATTGACTATGCAACTAACCCGGATCTCGTCGGCCTGGCCATTTCCAAGGATGCGTTTGAGAATCTCGACAGCAGCTATAACGGGTACCTGAACTTCAACGGGACCGGGTATATTGCCGGAATCCGTCAGACGGATTCCTATCTCATCTCCGCTATGACCCCAAAGAATTCTCTCACGCCTGACATGCTCCGGACTTCCCTGATCCTCTGCGGACTGCTGCTTGCCGCTCTCGCAGTATATGCCCTCCTTTTTCCGGGCAGCACGGGACAGGAAGAGAACAGCAGTCAGACACGCACGCCTCCGGAGGGATCACTGAAAGGCATCCTGCAGCGCCTTCTGTTTATGATATGCCTGCTGCTGACACTGCAGTATCTGTTTTCGGCATATCATTCTCAGGAATATCCCCACAGCGGGATTGCTCTGATCGAGTTCATCATGAACGGAAACTGGCAGCGGGAACTGAATCTGTTCTCTGTTGCATACAGCCTGTTTATAGCCGTTTTTGCCGCCGCCACCTTCGGCCTCCTCAGCAGTCTTCTGAACCAGCTGGCCAAAATCGGCTCTCCGCATGTGCAGACATTATGCTATCTGGGCAAAAACATCCTGAAATACGCCTTCCTTCTGGCGGTTCTGTATTACTGCCTGGCGCAGTTCGGTGTGGATTCGCGGACACTCCTGGCTTCTGCCGGCATCATGTCGCTGGTCATCGGCCTCGGGGCCAAGGACCTCATTACCGATATTCTGGCCGGACTGTTCATTATTTTTGAGCGGACCTTTGAGGTGGGAGATTTTGTGACGATAGACGACTTTTATGGTTTTGTACAGGAAATCGGCCTGCGCACGACAAAAGTTGCTTTTCAGTCCAACGTCAAAATCTACAATAATTCGGACATCCGGAAAGTGGTCAACCGCAGGGGCAGCAGGCAGCGGGTCATTGTTGAACTCGGCATGTCGCTGGATGAAAGTCTGGAACATGCGGAAACCGTCTTCAACCGGGAATTGCCTGCCCTGAAGGATAAGATACCCGGTGCGCTCGAAGCGCCCGCCTGCAGAGGCGTGGCCGAGATCACAGACAGGGTCTGGAAGCTGCGCATTATCCTTGAATGTGAACCCAGCCTTCAGTTTGCCGCACGCGCCCAGCTTCTCAGAGAACTGAAACTGATTGCCGATCAGAACGGATTATGCCTGGCCGGCAAACAGTACGACATTTTGGAAATAGAAGGACTCGAGGGCGAAGAAATCGTATGACGGCGGAATTGTTTTCAGCCCCCACTGCTTCTTTGCCGGAGACTGTTATAAGAAAGGGATGTTATGTTATGAGGCGTGTATTGCAGTTTTTAAGTATTATAGCATTCTCTGCGCTCATGATGAATGTATACTGTGCAGAGCCCGGAGCGGAAGTGCAGACAGCATCTGACAGCCGCACAGAGGAAACGGAACTGAAGGAGCAGGACGGCGTTTTTACCTATAAACACGATCCGAGAGATATTCCGGAGGCAATGGCGGACATCATAGAGAATGCAGATGCCGTATATGGGTTTTCTCCGGATCCGGAGTCTCAGCGGCTGGGCACGTATGCGGAATTTGACTGGACAGATCCAGAATTTGTAGCCCAGGCACAGAAGGAGCGCAGGGACTATCATGAATCCCTGGAATCCATGACGGATATCCTGTATCGGATGAGAGAGGAAGATGCGTCGATCGAAGAGATGGCGAGAGCCGTTTCAGAGGAGCGGAACCGTCTGCGGCTCGAAGCCTGCAAGGATGATCCGGAAGCGCTGGCGGCCGCCAAAGAGAGCAATCTGAAAACATACGGGCATGAAGAAGGACCGACGCCGGATGAATTGTACGAGAAATACGGGTCCTGGGAAATAGTCCTGCAGAAGGCTTTCAGCCCCAATCTGGGCATGGATGCCTGCTGCGGCCTGTACGATGAGTATTACCGGCTTTATATAGAACTCGGGTATGTGGATACCGCTGCTGAAACTGAAGAGAACTGACAACTGAAGAGAACTGACATATAACAGCATTTATTGGTGATA
>CADBNA010000496.1 GCA_902795835.1 uncultured Lachnospiraceae bacterium
GATACGGCGGACCGGCACCAGGTAGCCGCATTCTGCCTGGAGATCGTCAGCTATCTGTTTGAGAACCGCCGCAGAGTTCTGTAATTCAGGAGGATCAGTAAATGGAGTACAGGAGGATTGACCCTGCCCGGATGGATCCGCTGTGGGAACTGCACAAGGCATATAAGGCTGCCATTCACGAGGACCCTCCATCTGACCAGGATTACGGACTGCTCAGGGATGCAATAGCGGATGAGAAAATCCTGTTCTACGGAGCCTGGGATGAAGACAGGCTTGTGGGCTGCTGTTCTGTTACTGTCGGCTTTTCAACATTCAATTACCGGCCCAGCGGCGTGTTTGAAGATTTCTTCATCATTCCGGAATACAGGCACAAAGGTGTTGCCCGGGCTTTGGTGCAGTTCGCCCGGCAGGAAAGCGGCGTCGGTTCGCTGACAGTCGGCTGTGCGGACTGCGATGTGGATATGTACAAGGCGCTCGGTTTCTCCATTCCTCTGGGAAACCTGCTGGCATATGATTGAGTCATTTTCTGAAAGAAGGAGTGCTTTCCGGATGAAATCATTTATCAGGCTAACCGATTACAGCAAACCCGAACTGGAGGAGATCTTCCGGATTGCCGGTTCGGTTTCGGACTATTCCGGCTTTCTGAACGGCAAAACGGTCGTTATGTTCTTTCCCGGATCCAGCATCCGGACAAGAATCACCTTTGAAAAGGGCATTTTCCTGTTGGACGGACAGTCGATCCTGTTCCCGCCGGAAACGCTGGACAAGAAGGAAAGCATTGAGGACGTATGCGGATACCTGAACAACTGGGCGGATGCCGTGATAGTCAGATATAAGGATATCCGTATGCTGGACCAGATGGCCGGCTGCCTCAGAGTTCCGCTGATCAACGCAATGACAGACGACAATCACCCGTGCGAGCTCATGTCGGATCTGTATACGCTTTCCAGAGTCCGTCCGGATTATCTGAAAGACCGGTATCTGTTCGTCGGACCCGGTGGAAACATTGGCAAGGCATGGAAGGAAGCTTCCGAAGTCTTCGGCTTTTCACTCACCCAGAGCTGCCCGCCGGAATACCGTCTGCCTGGGGTGGCGTATGAGGAGGATCTGGAAAAAGCCGTTTCGGACAAGGACATCATCTGTACGGATTCCATTCCGGCCGGCATGAGAAAAGATTTCTCAGGCTATCAGATCACGGCAGATCTGATGAGTAAAGCCAATCCCGGTGCCCGGTTGAATCCGTGTCCTCCGTTCTACAGAGGCGAAGAGGTCTCCGAGGACGCCATATCCTCTCCAGCCTTTGTGGGATATGAGTTTAAAAAATCACTTCTGGAAGTCCAGCAGGCAATCCTGATCTACTGCATGACAAAGTAAACCGCAGGGGGATTCTGTGCTGTGAATCCGAATTTGAGGAGGGGCAAACATGGGACTTTTCAGTCCAGTCTGGATGACAAAGAAAATCGCCAAGGATAAAGAGGCAGTTGAAGCAGTCAGAAAAATAACCGACAACAGGAAGCTGATGAAGATCGCCATCGAAGCCCCGAGATCGCCTGTTGCATATGAAGCATTGAACCGGATAGATGATGATGAGATCCTGTTCGAATTCGCAAAAATAAACGATGGCCTGTCTAACAGGCACGGGGCAATCAGCATCAAAACGCTTGCCAGGAAAAAGATAAAAAGCCAGGAATTGCTTAAAAAGCTGCTTGAAACAACAGACTATAATTTTGTTGACGCTCCGATAATCTATGAAAGAATAGACAATCCGCCCCTGGACTGGAATATTCGAATGTCCGGAAAAAAGGCCGAAAAGCATCTGGCTGAAGATGTGGCTGGTCTTGCGTATCCCCAGGACCTGGCAGTTCTGAAGGACATCATTGAACATGCCGTAACTGACAGAGGAAGGCAGCTGGCTGTCGAAAAGCTGCCATACGATTCCGAAAAAGAATATCTGGAAAGCCTGCTGCTATCAGATAACTCTGACAGTTTTCTGAAAAAATGCATAGCGCAGAAGCTGCCCGAAGGCAGTGAACTGCTGAAACAAAAAGTATGTCCTTATTGCGGCGCGGTCAACAGCATCCATTCATTTGACGAATACCGGCAAAATATAGACATGTTTATCGGCGGATACAGATGTAAAAAATGCAGGCATGAAGTATCGATGCCCAGAGGCCAGGACGGGGCTGCAGACTTCAGCCTGACGCTGGCTCAGTATATAGGCCGGTAAGTGCATAGGATGTGTCGGAAAGGCACCGGATGCAAAAAGGAAGCTGAAATGAGAAGGAGACTGCCGTCATGAAAAGAATTGCAGCGTTTTTTCTCGCCGTCATCCTGATTCTTGTTTCCATCGGCGCTTTATCTGAACCGGCATACCGGAAATACTGGGGAATACAGGCAATGGGGTTTGATCTCATCCGGCAGAGCGGAACAGCAGACGGAAAGATACTGATTGCCGTGATTGACAGCGGGATTGACACCAGTCATGAGCTGTTTACCGGCCGGATTTCACCATTGAGCCGGAACTTTGCCGGGAATCCGGATGACCTGTCGGATATAGGCGGTCACGGAACGATGGTGGCCGGTGTTCTGGCACAGGCCGCTCCCCCGCAGGCGGAACTCCTGATTCTGAAAGTCATGTACCGTGATGAGGAAGGCAGCGTTAAGTATGCTGATGACAGTCTCTTTCAGGAAGCTATCCTGTACGCACTGGAGCAGGGAGCTTCCGTGATCAACATGAGCATAGATGTCGGACCCACCCAGAGCAGGATTACGGATCCGGAGCACTTCAGGGTCTGGGGA
>CADBNA010000497.1 GCA_902795835.1 uncultured Lachnospiraceae bacterium
AGGCTGTGGAGATATGGATGATCTGCCGCACCGCGGATTCAGCTGCTTCAATGATCTGATGAACGAACTCCATCCCGCGTACCATCTGTACGGACATGTGCATAAGGCATATGGAAAATACGAGTTCGAACTTGAACATCCGTCAGGAGCAAAACAGATCAATGTGGCGCCGATGTATATACTGGAGATCTGATCCGGATAATAGAAATTATGAGAGTCTTTCATTATATATGGGAGGCTCTTTTTTTGTTGTGACAGGACAGGCCGGCCTCGAAAAAAATGGGGGGAAACAGCGCATTTATGTATCTATATAAATAGAACGGTTTTTCAACAGAATCGGTTGACATAGGTTATATCATAAACAGAAATTGCATCATGGAGGTGATGAACATGAAAGTAATGAAATGTACAAGAACCGCAGCGGTAATACTGTCGCTGGTAATGCTGTTCGCGTTCATGCCGTTCAGGAACGATCAGAAGGCATATGCCATGGAGGTAAAAGAGCAGGTCTACCTGGATGTGACCGGATATCAGACGCAGTATGCCGGCCCTGAAGCCGCAGCTGTATACTGGTTCTTAAAAGAGTGCATGGATACAGGATCTCTGCAGTACCTGGATTATTGCAATGAGAGCCATGAACTGTTATTCCATCTTGTTGATCTGGATAATAACAGTAAGTATGACCTTAAAGTGACCCCTCAGTTTGACGGAGGAGAAAAAGTTATCGGACTGACCCTGGAAAAAGAGGCTAAGTCTAATCTGAATGAAGAGGTTGGTCTGGCTCTGAGTAATCAGATATGCAGCAAATACAGGCAGATGGATGACGGCAGTGAGTACGGGCTTGAATATTTCTATGAGCGGATATTCATCGACCTGAGGTCCGCGCTTGTAACAGTCAGGAACAATATGACCATTTATCTGTATGATGGCTCACAGACGTTCGAGGGAACTGAAGGCCAGGCAGTGCATGAATCACTGAACAGTATTGCCGAAAAGGGGATCATCGGAAAGACGAGCATGAGTATCTGGAACGGAGCACGTGAGACCGAATACGATCTTGATAATAACGGCGGCTATGACATAAAAGAATCATATCGTGTAGACAGATCTTCTAATACCATTACAAGGCTGAATAGCTACAGCCCTGAAGATGAACTGTTTGTTGTTTCCGCTACGAATGAACTGGCAGCGGAGATGGCAGGTAAGACAGTACTTGAGATGCAGGGATTGGACTATCTATACAAATCATTCATTTTCAATATGGTACAGCCGCAGCAGATCCTTCCGCCTCCTATAATGATAAAGTCGCTGGACGGTAAAAAAGTATCGCTTTCCAAGTCGTCATTCACATATAACGGTAAAGTCCAGAAGCCTGTTATAAAAACAATAGGCGGCATGGAGCTTATAGAAGGAACAGATTATGAAATAGAATGGTCTAACGCTTCATCAAAGCTGGTGGGCTCGTATAAGATCAAAATCAAAGGTATCGGCGATTATATCGGAGAAACAGAAGCAGCATATAAGATCAACAAGGCTGCAAATCCTCTTTCAGTCAAGGCAAAAAATGCCACAGTATTGACCGCGAAGCTGAGGAAAAAGGCAGTGAAACTTGATGCATCGAAAGTTATCAGATTTGTAAATAAGGGCAAAGGCAGTCTGAAATATGCCAAGAAGTCAGGCAGTAAAAAGATTCTGATCAACAGTAAAAACGGGAAAGTAACGATCAAGAAGGGCCTGAAGGCAGGCACCTACAAGGTCAAAGTTCAGGTAAAAGCTGCAGGCAGCGCAAATTATAAAGCGTCATCATACAAGACCGTTATATTCACTATCAAGGTAAAATAAAGTGGGGGAGAAAACAGTTAAGAGTGAAGGAAGCCCCGGGAACGCCAGATACGGCGTTCCCGGGGCTTTTCTTATGTTATCCACATCTGTCCCCAGGGTACCCCAGGAACCATCCCCAGCAGGTCCAACAGGTCCTAGCGGACCTTTATCTTTACGGTCACTGTCTTTGACTTGGACTGGTAGTTGGCATTACCTGCTGCGGTGACCTTGATCTTGAACTTATACAGGCCTTTCTTTACGCCTTTCTTGATCGTGATCTTGCCGGTCTTCTTATTAACCAGGAACTTCTTCGCGAACTTTTTCTTGTTCACGCTGACTTTCTTATAGGTCACCTTGCCGATATTACCGGAGTATTTGATCGCGGCTGCGCGCTTGATAGTGACGGCTTTTTTCTTGAGCTTCCTGAATTTCGCATTGACCGTCTTACCACTTGCATTCAGAGTGTTCGGTGCCTTTTTGATCGTGTACTTTATCTCCTTGTCTTCGGTAGTGCCGTCGTCCCACGTCATGTTCGTTTTATTGATCAGAGAAGCAACTGCGGTATAAGTGCCGGCGTTTACGGCGCTGTTACCTGTCAGGGTATACTCATCGTTTTCATCTGCACCATAGTGCTTTTTGCCGTCGTAGGTGAATGTCTTCCCGCCGGCAGGTGCGGCTACTTTGATGCGCTCGATAGAGTAGTGCGCCTGCGTCGTTCCTGATAATGGCGACTTCAGCGTGATGTTCACGGTATAGTCGCCGGTCTTAACGGACTCTTCAGGCCAGTCAGCCGTATAGTTGACGCCTTCCTTGAGCATCAGGCCGCCGATGCTCTGGATCACCGGCCGCTGCTGTTCGCCGGTATATGGCAGTGTATCGGACGCCATGGTGACTTTCAGATCGTCACCTGAAAGATCTATGGACCGTTTCAGCCATTTCTTTCCGTCAAGGTTCAGGCGGTATTCGTTATTTTCTTCCGAATAAGTATATTCACAGGTCACAGGGTCGTCTCCAGTCATCTGCTCACTTACGAGAAAGCTGTTTTTACAGGATTCCGGAATGATAAAACCGGTATTGTCAGTGATCATGCTGCTCGCACAGACCTCAATTGCTGAAGTCTCATCGATCATTACATCGCCTTGGTAAAATACGTCTTTGAATGTGCTATACCCTTCAGGAACTCCTGAGACGACTTTCAGAAGGGATCCGTTCTGTATTGTTACACTTCTATAGAATGCAGTCTGATACACACCTGAGGATTGATTGTCCGGACCGATCGTAATATTCACGACGGAGTGATCGATTACAGTGCCAGATCCAGCGGCAAATCCGTACGTAAGGCCGCCGTCTCCGGTGTCATTGATTTCACCGATATCGACAGAAGACGACTTGACCAGGATCTTCCCGTCAGCGTAGATACAGTAGAACCAGTCGTCTCTTTCATATGCCAGCGCTGTAAGATCGACGCCATCGATCGTAAGACCGCCTTTTATGTCTATGGCGCGGGTACCGCTTCCGGATGCAGGACTTGCGATCATGAGTTTTCCGCCTTTAATCGTGACATTGGTGGACGTGGCGCCGATGCCGGTGAAGTCCCAGTGTTCTTCATCTCTGACAATCCTGTTCTTTCCTTCGCATACGATCGTGAACTCAGGGTTGACGCCGCCTGCGCTCTTACCGGTGAGCTTGATCGCAACACTGTCATCCGGTTCTGAGATGTATGCATTCTTAAGGGTGAGCGTCAGAGTCTCCGGGTCGTACGTTACTGTGCCACGTATGTTTTCGCCCGTGACGCCGTCTTTGTTTGCGTCAGTCACTCTTACGCCGCCGACTTCGACATTGAGCATTTCAGGCTTTTCAGGATCTTCGCCTTCTGCATATACCGGCTGGGCTGAGGCTGACATCACTGTCAGGGCGATCACGGCCGCGGCGAAAACTGAAAGCACGATGTTTCTGATATTAGTATTCATGTCTTTTCCCTCCTTATCTCTTTCACTTCGCCGCTATCTGACCTTTATAGTCACGGTGATTACTTTTGACTTCGCCCTGAAAATCTTGTTTCCTGTGTCCCGGATGCGTATCCGGAACTTATACAGGCCTTTCTTGATGCCTTTCTTCAGGGTGATCTTGCCCGTTTTCTTGTTGATCAAAAACTTCTTTGCGTATTTTTTCTTGTTGACGCTGACCTTGGTGAAGGTGACAGTGCCTTTCTTCTTCGCTATATATATGGCAGCTTTTCGCTTGATGATGACTGCTTTCTTCTTGAGTTTCTTCGCGCTTGCCTTTACGGTCTTTCCCCTGAAGACTGCCGGATTGGCCTTCTTCTTTGTAGCAGGGTCTGGTTCCGGTTCAGGTTCAGGCTCCGGTTCTTCGCCCCAGTGCGCGTAGACTGTCATGTCTTCCTTGAATACTGTGTCTTCTGTCACGCGCTTTCCGCCTTCTGGCTCTGTGTACCATCCGGCAAACTTTTCTTCTCCGTTTTCCGGGACCGGGAGTTTTGCGATCTTCCGTCCGGATCCTGTTTTCAGTACCACCGGGTCCACGGTGCCGCCGTTCGCATCGAACGTAACGGTCTTCGGCGGGATCAGGAACAGCTCGAATTCTGAAAGCTGGAACGTGGTGCCGGCTTTCAGAAGAACGACTTCGAATCTGTAATACTGGTAAGCTGCCAGAGTGTCATTCGGGATCGAGTATTCGAATCTCTCATAATTACCGTTGCCCTGATCTTTGTTGACTGAGTCGATCACCGTCCACGGTTCGTCTTCACTGTTCCTTCCGAATAGTTTCCACTCTCTCGGGATCCTGCCCTGATATGAATATGAATCGCCTCCGGTCGTGTAGGAGTAGCGCGTCGGGATCATCTGGTCAGAAGTCTTGAAGTCTATGTAGCATTTTCCGTCTGTCTGGGACCAATGTTCCCCTACGTGGTTACACCATTTGGTCTCGACATTCCCGTCAAGCAGCATCTCAGGCCCCTGGTTTATACCCGCTGCTTCGTCCACGATACCCGGTGTGCCGTAGATGAACTGGAGGTCGTCCGGTCCCTTTGCCCAGCTTCCCTGCGCTTCTACTGTGAAGTGCAGCGGAACAGTGAGCGTATGCATGGCGCCTTTGCTGTCGGTGTAGCTGATCTTGAGGTCCTCGTTATAGTTCCCGAACAAAAGCCCCATTTTCGGCTTTACGATGAAGGACAGAGTTTCGCCTCTCTTCAGAATCGTTTTCTGGAACCTGATGATGTCATAATTAACAGCTGTCGGCTTATTCAGCGTGACAGCAGGAAGTCTGTAGTTCGTGATTGTAACAGTCTTTGCTTCCGGGTCTTCATATCCTTCTGCACTGGTCTCGAACCTGACATCGGTAGGGTATGTGTTGATATATCCTTCCTGCTCGCTGTTTGTCAGGAGCCTGAGCTCTGCGAGCTGGAAGTTGGTCCCGCTCTGTACGTCGCTCACTTCGAATCTGTATTCCTGATAGAAGTTCTTCGCGCTGTTCGAAACAGAGAATACATAGTCTTTGCTGTTTACCGCTTCAAGCACGTTGTCGTTGACGACGCTGCTCAGGAGCACCCATTTGCCGGTCTTGCTGTTCTTCCCGAACAGTTTCCAGTCTTTCGGGTTTGCCTGAGGCTTGTTTTCTGTGTCTTTGCATGTTGTAAGGACATATCCATAGGTCATCAGCGGGATGCCTGTCCTGAATTCGACGAAGCATTTGCCGTCGTCCCACTGGACCAGTTTATTGCTCATCCATTTGGTGTTTATGTCTCCGTCGACAAGTTTGTCCGCGCCGTTCGTCTTTCCTCCAGGTGAGCTGTCTGTGACACTGAAGCCGCCGAAGAGTTCCTGGGCAACTTTGAAATCTACCTGCAGTAGTTTATATGTTTCTTCACCGTCGTTATAGTGAAGCTTCAGATAGTCGCTGTGATCCCCAGGCGCAAGACCTGCCTCAGGCGCGATCGTGAATGTTGCTTTCTCACCCGGCTGAAGAGTTTTCTTTGAGAGTGCTCCGATCGTATAACCATCAAGCGATGGCTGTTCAAGAGTCACCGGCACGACTTCTTTATTCGTGATCTCGACTTTTTTACTGTCAGGCTTATCGTAGCCTTCGGACCATGTGCCGAAGTCAAGCTTCCTGGAAGGGAGAATGAGTGTTCCCTGTTTTCTCGGAGTTGCGATAAGCTCGATCTCGCCAAGCATGAACCCGATGTCGTTCGTGGTCCCGTAGCATTCCCACCGGAAGTATCTGTATGCAGCACCGGAGTCGTTGTTTACCGTATATTCATATGGGACCAGCGGCTTCTGTTCTATCTGGGCCCACTCTATCTGATAGAGCTGCGTCCATTCTCCCTCGAGGCTGTTCTTCCCGTAAAGCCGGAAATGCCGCGGATGCCTGCTTCTGCCGCCAATGTCTTCCTTCGCCGTGACAAGGACGAACTTTTCAGGGACGACAGGGTCATCTGTCTCAAAGTCCACGAACCCGGATTTGGACGCCCATGTGCTGTTGTGGGTAAGGTATGTCGTTTCGCGGTCTCCGTCAATCAGATTTTTCAGTGGGGATTCGTCCTCTCCACGCGTCCCGTCGAGCAGTCTGAACCGGGTCAGCGTCTCGGCATCGTCCTTTACGTAGAACGCCAGTCTGACCTGTCTCGACGCGGTGTGTCCTCTCTGGTCTTTGTAGTTGATCAGAAGCGCTTCGTCGTAGATCCCTTTTCCACCGTTTCCGCCGGAGATAAGGCCGACCTTCGGTGTGGCCGTGAAGTCAGCCGTTTCGCCCTGGGCGATCGTCGTCTTTGATAATTCACTGATATCGTAATACTCCGATTCGGGCTGCGTGATCGTGATGTCGCTGGCCTCCGTATTGGTGATGCTTATCGTCTTTGCTTCTGGCTGTTCGTATCCCTGAGGCTCAGCGCCGAAGTCGATCTTGCATGGCGAGACTTTGAGATACGTGACGTCCAGCGCTTTTGCGATGAGCTCGAATTCAGAAAGCTGGAAAATGTCGCCGCTCTTGATCCCGGAAACCTCAAACCGGAAGTATCTGTAGCTGGCGTCCGCCCCGTTCTCCACCATGAACTGGCAGCGCTGATTATTGGCAGCAGGCATGTCGTCATATCCTGTTTTCTCGTCGATAAGGCACCATTCTCCCTTAGGATCATTACGCCCAAGGAGCACCCAGTCGGTCGGGTTCCTGCCCGGATATGATTTTGTGTCGCCTCCGGTGTAGAGGAAATATCCTTTCGGGGTCAGCGGCTTATCAGCCTCGAATTCAACGAAGCATTTGTCATTCTCCCAGACATCGGTGCTGTTGCACCATTTAGTGTCTGTGGTGCCGTCGATCAGTTTTTCAGGGCCCTGATCGGAATTGCCCCGAGTGCCGTCTATGAAAGTGAAACTGCTGATCGTTTCTACGTCTGCCCTGACGCTGAACTGAAGCTTCGCCTGTGCCTGCGCCGACTCGTTATCGTCGCGGTAGGTGATATCGGCAGTGATGTTATATGATTTGGATGTAAAGGTGTCCTGCGGGGTCAGGCCGCTCTTCGGCGATACTGTGAACGTAGCTGTCTCACCGGCTCCAAGGGATGTCCTGCTCAGATCTGAACAGTTCCAGCTGCTGTCGGAACCTAAGTCGGGCTGCTCCAGCGTGATCGTGTAGTTCCCGTTGTTGGTAATGGATACCGTCTCAGGGTCAGGCTGCGCGTAGCCTTCGTTCGATGTCCCGAAGTCGACCGTTTCCGGAGACACGGTGACCATGTAGACCGGCTGGATACTGTAGATCTGGTGCTGTGCTTCAGCGTCTGAGAAGTACCATCCGCAGTCTCTGCATGTCCAGAATTCATCGTGTCCTGTCTCACCGACTTTCGGCCAGCGCTTCTCGTTGTGCATGAGGTCATGGCCGGCAGTCTTGTTCTCGTTATATGTTACAGGAATCTCGATGAGTTCTGACGAATAGTCTGTTCTCTTCTTCCCGTTATATTGTTCATTGAATACGTATACCTTATCTCCTGCTGTGAACTTACCGTTAAGGTCCACGTCAAAGGAGCCGTTTTCGGATGAAGGCTTTGATACGCGGCCGTAATATCTGACCGTATCGTCAGCATCCTTTATGATCATAGAGATGTATTCGTTATCCCCTGTCTTCGCTTTCTGGTAGGGGACGGTCAGGACTTTTGTGTCCTTGTTATATGCGATGCAGCAGGTGTCTAACTTAAAGCTGCTATGATTCGCCTTGAGTGTGATCTTCCAGCCGGAAGATCCGCCGTTCCGACTGACTTCACGGAGCGCGTCAGACCCCGGTTCACCTGAGTCTTTGCCGTTCTCCGCGTCGGACGTAAGAATGATATCGCTATATCCGAGGAAGCACGCCGGACGGATGCCCAGCTTAGGTGCGGTATCCCCGGATGGATCTGTGAAGATGTACTCGCCTTCTGTTTCGACGAGGCCGTTTCCCTTTACGTACGCCGCGGTGTTTCCGGAGTATCCTCTGGAGCCGAGCCACCAGCAGTTCTCATAGTTGTCCGGGTCGTCCGGGTCGAGCGCAAGAAGAGACTGATCGACTCTGCGAGCGGCATCTTTGATGGTCAGCGGCCATATCCTTTTTTCCATGCCGATGACTCCGCGCTGGCACTTGAACCAGTCTGTATCCAGGCCGCCCCAGTCGTCCTTGACTTCAAAATACCTCATCTGTATGGCTCCGGACTCTGGCACCGTCAGCTTGTCTTCATAATCTTCCATGTACCAGTAGAGCTCACTGTAGTCATACTCTAAGGCGTTGCGGAAATTCCAGTTGTCAGTGTCGATGTTTTCAGCAGCGAGAAGTCCGTATGTGCCTTCAGCGCTCATGCCTGTTCCGTTCACGCCGGTTATATACCATGGAATGGGATCATCTGCCGTGTCCTGGCCGAACCAGAGCGTCTGGGCTCCGGACGTGTTGGCACCTGTCTCAAGCACACTCCTTCCGATATTCACCGCGGACTTCGTGTCAGCAGCATATGTCGCGCCTTCGTCCGCCGTGAGTGCTGTCGCTGTCCACATCAGAAAGACAACGGCGACCGTCATTATTCCGGTCAGCAGTACCGCCGTAAGGTTCTTCACTTTCTTTGTCATATCATAGCCTCCGTAATATAAGTCCTGCTCTGTTTACCCGATCCCCTTTATTAATATAGATACATAAGTACTGATTTCTCCCATTTGTATTATAGTACGATCCTGTAAATGAAGGTGAAAAAATAGTGAATAAAAAGAAATTGGCGATGTGGTATAATGATGGCAGAAATGACTAGAACGATGTGCCGGAATACTTTTGTCTGAAATGTTACAAGGAGGAGAACTATGACTGAAGGTTATATGCCTTATAAAGGCTTCAAGACATGGTACAAGATCGTAGGAGAGCCATCGGACAAAGCTCCTTTGATCCTGCTGCACGGCGGACCGGGCGCCTGCCACAACTACATGGAACCGTACGAGGCGATTGCTGAAAGGTTCGGAAGACAGGTCATCACGTACGACCAGATCGGATGCGGAAAATCGCCGATCCCTCATCAGGAGGACGACTTCTATACGATTCAGCTGTGGGTAGACGAGCTTGACGAGCTTCGTAAATACCTCGGCATCAAAGAGTGCTATCTTCTCGGCCACTCATGGGGAACGATCCTTGCCATGGAATATATCCTCAGAGGAAAGGGAGAAGGCGTAAAGGGCATGATCCTCGCAAGCGGACTCTGCTCTATCGACATCTGGCTCGAAGAAGCGAACAGATATGTGGATTATCTTCCGGAAGACCTCG
>CADBNA010000498.1 GCA_902795835.1 uncultured Lachnospiraceae bacterium
AGCGCATCGCAGCAGAGCAGGCAGAGGCCGAGCGCATCGCAGCAGAGCAGGCAGAGGCCGAGCGTCAGGAAGCTGAAAAGGCTGAGGCAGAAAGAATTGCCAAAGAGCTGGCCGAAGCTGACAGATTCCTTGCAGACCTTGAGAATGAAGCTGACTGGGTCAGAACCCTTCCGGAAGAGCTTCGCCACGAGATGACAGAAGAGCCGAAGGAAGATGATTACCGGGCAGACATCGTAGCCATCGCGAACAGCCAGCGCGGCTACAGAGAGTCCGAGATCAACTACATCGAGCTGGAAGACGGCACGAAGTCCCCGTACACACGCTATGGCCAGTGGTTCAACGATCCCTACGCAAATCCCTGGGATGCAGAGTTTGCCTGCTTCGTTCTCTACTACGCCGGCCTTCAGGATGTCCCCTTTGACGGCGACACCGCAGCATGGACCTTCAAACTCGCTGAGAGAGATATGTACTTCGGAAGCGATTATGAGAACGCCAAAGCCGGCGACCTCATCTTCCTGACAGAGGATGACGGATTCTTCCATGTGGGCGTCATCACCGGTTTTGATGAGGAAGACAGAATCGTGTTCGTAGAAGGCACGATCGGCGAAGGCCTCAGAGAAGTCACCGAGTCCAGAATTTACAGAGACGACCACAGAATCAGCGCATTCGGAGTTGTCGTCGCAGCAGATCCGGAAGAGATCATTGACATCAACGAAGACGAAGTTCCGTTGGCAGCCGGCCCCGAATTAGCAGCAGAAGACGGAGAGGCACAGGATGACACGGCAGCAGGTGAGAGCCTGGTAGTAACAACCGCCGACTTTGAAGAGATTCCCGATCAGGAAGTTCCGCTGGCAGCACCGGCGCTGGTATTCCAGACCGCTACCGCAGGAGTCTTCACTGACGAGACAAAGGAAGCCGCCCTTGAGAACACCTCCATCACCGTTATGGGATGCCTGCCGGAAGGCGCAGAAGTTACAGCATGGCCGGTACAGGTAGAAGTAGACGGAGAAGAGACCTTCGCAGCATTCCAGATCCAGATCCTGGATGCACAGGGAAATGAGTTCCACAGCAAGGCCGGAGACGGTTACGAATACGCCGTCACCATCCAGAACCAGAACCTGACAGAGATGCTGGAAAACAGCAGCAACGCCCACGGCTGGCACCAGGGCAGCGACGAAGAGAAGACAGACCTGAGCTACAACCTTCCGGGAGACGGCTCCGTACAGTTCACAGCTGACGAGATCTGATCCTTCAACAGAAAATCCGATCAGAAATGACAGGGCTGTGTAATAAGTGAAACAGAAAGTGCAGGAATTGACCTGATAAAAAGGGACCGGATTCCTGCACTTTTTTTACCCATATAAGTCCAGTCCCGAATCAGGAGCAGCCTCCTGCTTGCAGGAAAGGCTGGTCATGATTCAGGGACGACAACAGGTATGAGGACGGGCCTGCGCAGCAGGCGAAAAGTCCGAATACCTGTAGCGACGCGAGAGTGCCTCAGGCACGGAGCGGCGCGGGACTTATATGGAGAGTTTAAGCCCGGCGCCGATTCCGGGGGAGCAGCCTCCTGCTTGCAGGAAAGGCTGGTCCTGATACAGGCACAGGGCGGCGCGGGACTTATATCGTATATTTAAAAATAGTTTATGTTATAATACTCTATAGACGCCCATACCACCTCATGGCATCAGGGAGCAGACAAGAGATGAGCCATCCGGAGAATAACAGAGACAATAAGAAAAACAAACGCCTTATTCTGATATCCGCGGCAGCGATTGCGCTGGCGGCGGTTCTTTTCGTGTGCCTGCGCACAGGGCTTTTTACAGACCCCGATGAAGCCGGCGTTCTGAAACAGTGGTTTCAGCGTGATGTCGAAGACGATATGGACGAGGAACTTGAAGAGGAATTCGCAGAAGAAATCCTGGATCTCGGATCGGAAAGCGACAAAGAGGTTCCCACGACAGTATTTACGACCGAGGATGCCGAGGAAGAAGAACCGGCCGGACAGCCGGAAATCTATAATACGGAAGAGGAAGCTCCGGCACAAGAATCATCGCATAAGGGACCGTCTGTCTTCGGATTCAGCTTTGTGATTAACGGCGGCTCCTATTCCGTGCTCGGCGGGCAGAGAATCCTGCTCTCTGAGATTCTGGCCGGACTCTCTAATGAGAATAAGACGTATGATATAGCCAATGCTTTCAAGCTGACTCTGGACGGGGTGAAAGTGGAGGAACCCGGTCTGCAGGCGGGACATATTGAAGCGGCACCATATGAAGGAAATGATTATCTGCTGCAGATTATCCCGGATGAGCAGGGAACCGATATCAACGGAGAGAGCCAGAAAATCTCCGTATACTTTAATGACGGCACCATCCTGGAGATCCAGCTGACCGTCACAGGAATTCCGGAAGTGTCTGATAACGGCGTGACCATTTCCGCTGCTGACGGCAGTTATCTGCCGGAAGAGGCACAGGCCAGTGCGCAGATTATTCCAGAGGAAGAACAGGCAGATGCGCAGATCCTTCCGGAAGCGTTAGCCGCTGAAGCCGGTGTCGAACAGGAAGTTGCCGGCCAGGCCGAAGGCACTGTGGATGTTGTAGAGACGATGTATCAGACCATCGATATCCAGCTGGACGGCGTGGACGGAGAAACTTATGCAGATGGTTTCCAGGTAGATGTACAGCTTCCGGAAAGCCTGACAGGCAGCGATTTCCGGCTGTATGAGATCGATGAAAACGGTGAGGCTGCCGAAATCAGCGACAAAATGCAGTTAAACACCCAGGGGACAGATGGCAGTACCGGAAACGGAACAGAGGCTTCCGGGGAACTGACGGATGAGACGTCCGATTCCGGCACGCTGCCGGGAGCGGAAGAAAGCGCTGCGACCGGAGCGGAAACAAGCCCGGTGAGCGGCACCGAAGAGACCATAACCGGCTTCTCATATACGACGGATAAACCCCATTCCGTTGTCCTTTCGTATACCATGATCCGGAAGAGGATCGTTACTGCTTCCGGAGAAACCTATGAGATCACGGTGACCTGTCCCGTGGAGGCCGGTGTGCCTGCCGGATCCTCTCTGGAAGCGGTTGAAATCCTGCCGGATGAAGAGCCTGCGGACGGAGCGGCGGCTTACGATGCATATCTGGAAAAGACGCGGGAAGCCCTCGGACTGGAATCCGCCGCCTTTTCCTACATCCGCCTGTTCGATATCCGTATCGTGGACGAGTTCGGGGAGAAGGTGGAGATCAGCGCGCCTGTTGAAGTATCGATTGTACTGCTGGACAGAGAGGACAGCCTGGATGATTCCGGAAATACACAGGTCGTGCATTTTGCCGATGAAGAGGCTGCAGGCGATGTAGTCCCTGATCCTGCAGTTGCCGGAGACACGGTCACCTTCGAGGCGGAAGGCTTTTCTGCCTATGCGATCGTCGAAGGACCGGCACCGATACCGGATATATGGCACAAGGTGACGTCCATCGAGGAACTGGCGGATAGAGGAAGCACAGGCCTGTACATCGGGCATGCCGACGGATACTATTTTACGGACGGCATTACCCAGATCAAAAGCGGCCGGACCGGAATCACCAAGACCAAACCGGCAAAGTCTTATCCGGATGACGATGCAGTTGTTTACTATTTTGACCTGGTCAGCGGGACGACGGACCAGTTCAGGGTGTACTGTCTGGACGGAGAGACCAGAAAATACATCCGTCAGACGACTAACAGTCTGAATCTGACTGAAAAAGAGAACAGCGCATCTGTTTTCACTGCGGAACCGTTCGGAGATGAGACAGAGACATTCCGGATGCTGGGAAAAGACGGCTATTACTGGAATATGCAGGGAGGTGCTAGTGGTGCATCCTTCGCGGCATATAACA
>CADBNA010000499.1 GCA_902795835.1 uncultured Lachnospiraceae bacterium
ACTCGCGCAAAAACATTGAATTCTCCATAACTGGAGGCAATCCCAACGTCACGGTCCTTACGGCGAAAGACATATATGACGCGTATAAAGCAAAAAACAGATATGTCCAGGCTTATACGGTCCTTGCCGGAAAAAACTTCGGGGAACGTCCCTGGACAACCTACGACAAGTTCGTTGACGCCATGTGCAGATATTCCGCATCGGCCGGAGACTGTGAAAGGGCACTGAAAGGCATCGATTTTGAAGAATACAGGGGGAATTACTGGCTGGGAAACGGCAATCCGACGATCCTCGGCGTTTATTCCGAGACCAGCAGCCACGGATGTCACGGGGCTTCCGTCATAGATGACAACGGAGAGCCCGCCTTCGCTTTCAAATTCAAGAGTACTTTCTGCATCTACATGCATGCCTCATGGGAAGAGTATTACATTTACAACAATGTCAACGCGGAATATCTGGGAGAATGCTGTGTGAATGTAACATATTATCCTTACACGTGGACAGCAGAGGACTGCAATTCGTGCTATATGAAATGTACCGATGAGAACGGGTGCGAACCTGTCTGCAGCTGCCAGAATGTTGTGCGTTACACGATGGTCCCGCAGTGTCTCCAGTGGAAAGACGTCTGGTCATGTACGGACGGGTTTACGCAGTATTCCGGCGGAGAATGTTCGGAAGACTGTAAAAAATGCATTGAAATCGAAGGCTGGGTCGATCTCTCGGGAAAACTGCACACGGATCCGTATCCCATATCCTTCTACCAGTCCCAGCCGCTGCTGATCCAGCCGTAGGCTGGCAGTTCCTCATTCTGTTTGAATCAAAAGGGACGCGGCACGGTTTTGTATAGTTACAGGCAGAAAAAGATTTACAAGTGAGGTGCAGCATGCAGGAAACACTTATTGAAGAAAAAAGAAATCTGTACAGTCCGTATCTGGGAACGGCGGCCGCCGTTCTCCTTTCCCTCCTGATGTTTTTCAGCATCCGCACAGGGACGGTTTTCGCTGCCGAGGAAATCGCAAGCGAGGAGATCGGAAAGATGTTCGGCGTATTCAAGGGACTTTCCAATCTTTTCATCAAGTTCGCGTACGGCGCGATGGTCCTGATTTTTGCGGTAGGCATGGTCAAATCAGGGCTGACCGCACAGGCGGCGCAGCAGTTCGGGGCTGCCGGCAAAGTCTCAGGCGAGCTCATGAACGTGCTCGGAGGCGTGGTGATCTTTGTGTTCGGTATTCTCTCCTACCCGATTGCGGAAAAGGTCATCAACGCAGTCCTTTCAGGGGGAGGGGCACAAGGCGGTTTTACGACAGATTCTCTCCAGCTTCCCGGCATCGCAAAATGACGGGAAGGATCGGTGCTCCCGGCATTTTTCACGAGTCATGCCGGGAGAAGGGGGCCGGGATGAAAAAAAACAAATCAGTTTCCGGTTATTTATTCTTTTGCCGGGCTGCCGGATATACAGCAACCCTGGCGCTTTTTTGTATGACTGTTCTTCCGGTCCATGCCGACGCCTGGGGATCCGGCCATATCAGCTCGATATTCGAGATTTTGAAGGATATGACGAACCTGTACATCAAAATTGCGTACGGGGCCATGATCCTGGTATTCGTAGCCGGGACCGTTAAGTCGGGACTGGGGGCACAGGCCGCGCAGACTTTGGGACTTCCCAAAAAGGTTTCAGCAGAGATCGCCAATTTCGCACTGGGTGTCATTATTTTTGTTTTCGGAGTCCTTTCCTATCCGGTTGCCGAGAAGATCATAAACACGGTGATCGGAGCCGCAGGTTCCGGCAGCGTCACCGGACTGCATCTGAACCTCTGATCCGGGAGAATAATATGAACAGAAAGAATCTGTTTTTCATCGTCTTTATTATTGCTGTGATATTTCCGAAAGTCTGTACGGCTGTTTCTAATTACGACCAGGATCTGGCTGCCAGGATCCTGGCAAAGCTGACTGAAAGCATAGCCGAGGCAATGGCAGATTCCGCGGAAGAGGCTGCCGGTGACGGAGATCCAGGAGGAGTTCCTGCCGGCGGGACGCTGTATGTTGAAGTGGATATCGACTTTCCCTGGCGGAACCTGAAAAGCGCACTCGTCCAGACCGCCAAATACCTGACAGCACAGGCAAAAGGCCAGTCTGAAGGCACCGGAGGCGGGATCGACGAATCCTCACAGCCTCATGCCAGAAGGATGGTCGTATACGGAGGCGCACCGCAATATACCGGAGGCGTTACGGAAGATGAGTCCGGCAGGGAGAATACTTCCGCAGAGACGCCCGCACCGGATGATAGTGATTCCGGCAGGAACGGCAATCCGCACGAAAATTACCAGTCAGGGAACGGTGATTCCTATGTTTCCTGGGTGGATGCCATGATGGACACATCCAAATACTTCACCGCACAGACGGTTTTCGGAGGCGATTCAAACGAAAATGATTTCTACCGTCTTACGGGAAACGGCAGAGGCGGTGGTTCGGAAGATCTTCCCCCGTATACGGGCGGCGGCGTCCACCAGTATGATCCCGGAAGCGGATATGCCGATGACGATCTTGTGTACTATTCCGGAGATATGAGGGATGTCTACAGTGACAATGAGTTTGATTTCACAGGGATGAGTTCCGACTATATCTGGCATATGAGCCTGAACGATATCAGGGAGGGCGTAAATGAAGGATATATCGTAGAAACAGGGAATCCGGAAATGCCGTATGCCTGGCGTGAAGCTGAAACTGACTGGTTCGGGAACATCAGTTATGTGGACCGTCCGGTGATCGAACCTGCAGACAGTAACGTTACTTCTTTTCCTCCCCGTGAATATCTGGGCTTCGGAGAAAAAAAGACCGATCCTGAAATCGACGATATCATCAGAGACATTGAAAGCAGGATCAATAACGGAAGAGGAGTCCAGTCCATTTCTGACGAGGAACTGGCGGAAGGACTGAAAAACGGAACGATCAAATATGTGGGCGACAGCGGCAGCGGGTGTCTCTATATGGACACAACCAGCGGCTCTTGTGTCGTTGATTCGCGTGAGCCCGGAACACTCGGGATCATCAGCATCGCCAACAGCGCGCTGCTCGGTATTGTCGACCGGCTGTACAAGCCGACCGAAGAAACTGTACAGATCATGAACAGGGGATTCGACATCACCCGGAAACTGGCTGTCGCACTGGTCCCGCTTGTGATCCTCCTCGCAATTGCGTCTGCTATGAGGGCTGGAGCGAGTTCCGTGACCGGCATTGCGGAAGCAAGATCCATGGCCGTCAACCTGCTTTTCTGCATCGGCCTTGCCTTCTCCAGCCGCTGGCTGCTTGGAAAAATCTCTTCCATTTCCTACAGTATCGCGACCGAGATCGGGAAAGGCGCGATCCTCTTTTCTGACAGCATGCTGACATCCCTGACCTTCGGTTCGGCGATACTGATCATGCTGTTCACATTTCTGTTCATCTTCATCATCATCGCATTGCTGATCGAATTCTATCTGGCAGCAATGTCCCTTCAGGTAATGTACGCGCTGCTGGCGGCTCTTGGACCGATATTCATCATCCTGTCGGCATTCAAACCGCTGGAATGGCTGAGAGGACAGTGGCTGAAAATGCTGCTGCAGGCGGTTGTCATTGCTCCGGCAAACGCCCTTATCATCAACCTGCTGAACCATGTTTCCTGGGACGGCGGAGCCTCCGGTGTCCTTCTTGCCAGCGCCATGTATATCGGCTGCGCGTCTGTCCTGATCGC
>CADBNA010000500.1 GCA_902795835.1 uncultured Lachnospiraceae bacterium
GAACGCGAAGGCCGTGATCCTTGCTACCGGTGGTTTCGGGTCAAACTTTGATTTGATGTGCAGCTTCAATCCGAGCCTTGCCAATGCCGTGACGACAAACCACCCGGGCGCCACCGGCGACGGCATTCTCATGGCGGAAGCAGTCGGCGCAGCAACCGTCGACATGGATCAGATCCAGCTGCATCCGACCGTATATCAGGAGACGAGCATGCTGGTCTCCGAGAAGATGAGAAGCCTTGGCGCGATCCTGGTCAACCAGGAAGGCAAGCGCTTTACCAACGATCTGGCAACCCGCGATGCCGTTTCAGCCGCGGAGCTCGAGCAGACCGGCGGATATGCATACATCATCTTCGACCAGAATCTTGTTGATCAGAACAAATCCGCACAGGAGTACATCGACAAGGGAATGGCCGTGACCGGCGGGACCTATGAAGAACTGGCACAGGCAATCGGCTTTGACGAAGAGGCAGCAGCAGCTTTCGTCGAGACCATGGATACCTGGAATCAGGCTGTCGCCAATGGCGTCGATGAGGAGTTTGGACGCGACAACGGCATGGATGCTGACCTGAGCACGGCGCCATTCTACGCAATCCAGATCGCACCGGGCATCCACCACACCATGGGCGGCATCAAGATCGATCCCGACACGGAAGTCATCAGCACCGAAGGCGAAGTGATCCCGGGCCTGTTCGCAGCCGGCGAGACCACCGGCGGCGTTCACGGCGGCAACCGGATCGGCGGCAACGCAGTCTGCGACTTTGTCGTCTTCGGGCGAATCGCAGGCGCAAAGGCAGCGGAATATGCCGCAGCCGAAGCAATGGATAACGCAGCATAACGGCAACCAGCCGATCAGGGGACGGTTTTCTGATCGGCCTTGACTGGCGAAGAGGATTCGGCGCAGGTTTTCAGGCATGGACTTGAACATCGTCTGCACGATGGTCTCTGCTGAGATAATGATGTTATGCAGAACCCATTCCTGTGTCATGCCAACACAATCCATATAATAAAACCGAATACTGTAAATGAGCTGGGTGTCGAGGATATCGGTGCCCAGCTTTTCTTTTGCCGGTTCCGCCCGATCAGGGGGCGGTCCCCTGATCGCTTTTCCCTGATCTGCGGTTTTGGTGTATAATAATCAAATGATCATCAGGTAAACAAACAGAGGGATTACTCGAATAAAACTGCCCGATCAGAGAACCGTCCCCTGATCGGTCTGGAAAGGAGATATTTGATGCATGCTTTGAAAAAGACATTGATAACTGTCATGGCTGTCCTACTGCTGCCAATTATGGTTTGTGCGGCGGAGGACAGTGTATTTATTCGGATTGACAGGGATGATCCAAACGCCTGGAAGGAAGAACTTGACAATGTGCGGTTCCTGGAAGGGGAGGGTATGTCCGGAAGTGCCCAGTTTTCGGAAGAACAATTCCACGATCTGGCAGAAGAGCTGAGAGAACAAGCGGAGGATATTTGGATCGTTGACTGCCGCCTGGAGAGCCACGGTCTCATCAATGGAATAGCCGTCTCCTGGTGCGGTGAGGATAATGGGGCCAATCTGGGAAAGACTGTGGAAGCGGTGGAAGAGGAGGAAGAAGCTCTTTCCGATCTGATGGGACAGACTGTTACGGCCTATACTGCAGAAAACGACCGGCCGAAAGATGGCTTGGAATTATCTGTAGAGAAATGGGAAACCGAGCGGGATCTGGTGGAAGCAGAGGGCATGCATTATATGCGTCTTGCATGTCCGGATCACTGCTGGCCGCCCAGTGAGGTGATTGATTCGTTTATCGGTTTTGCAGCAGATCTGGAAGACGATGCCTGGCTCCACTTCCATTGTCAGGCTGGTTTCGGACGTACCGGCGCATTTATGACGATCTATGAGATGATGCAGCATACGGATGCACCGGTGGAGGAAATCCTGCAGCATCAGGCCGATACCGGCAGCGGGAACCTGGTTGACCGGGCTGACCCGGAGAAGAGCCATGCCCAGAAAGAACGTTGCGTACTTGCCAGGGCGGTATATCAGTATATACAAGCGAACAAAGCGTCCGGTTATGAAGTGAAGTGGAGTGACTGGCTCGATGAACATTCCCATACGGTCACTATGCAGGTTGGGGAGAAACTTGACGGAGAAGGATTCAGTTCAGATCCGCTTGTCGTGAGCGATGCGCTGGAGGCTCTTTCCTCAGGACAGGCAACGGTTCTGGTGGATGAGGATGTTTATTACATCACCGTTGAAGGCAATTAAAAGGCGATCGGATGTTGTAAGATTGGAGAATACAGATGATTAGAGAAGCTGTGCAAAGCGATCTGGACGCAATTCTTGATTTGTATCTGTTTCTGCATGAGGATAATATCCCTGAAAAAGATGAACACCTGAAGAATACATGGGTACAGATTATACAGGATCCGAATCATCATCTGATCGTTAATGAGGTAGA